>JBBQKP010000007.1:0-35612 GCA_038326995.1 Tepidisphaerales bacterium | reverse complement strand
GACAAGCTGAGCCAGGAGGCGAGTTTGCTTGTGGACCGGTTGGTCAGGCAGGGGCGAGCGTTCGGAATGCACGTGGTGCTCGGAAGTCAGACGATCGGCGGGAGCACAACGCTGCCGCGTACGACGATGGGTCAGATGGCGGTTCGAGTCGCGCTGCAGTGCACGGAGGCGGACAGTCAACTCATTCTCGGTGACACAAATAGCGCAGCTCGACTTCTCACCAGGCCCGGCGAGGCGATCTACAACGATGCGGGCGGAGCGATCGAGAACAACAGTCCGTTTCAGGTCTCGTGGCTCACCGAAGACGAGCGCGAGACGGGTCTTTCGATCGTACGAAAGATGTACGAAGCCAGCCCCGGCCGCGGCCTGTCGACTGTGAGCTTCGAGGGCAACGCGCCAGCGAATGCGTCGGCGAACGCGGAGCTTGCGGCGCTGTCACAGGAGTTCTCATCGCGAGCACAGCGAGTCCTAAATGCGTCTGCGTTCCTCGGCGAGGCCGTCGCGATCAAGCCGCCGACGCAGGTCGTGATGAAACGTCGAGCGGGTTGCAACGTGCTGATCATCGGCCAGCAGGCGGAGCAGGCATCAAGCGTGCTGGCCTGGGCGATGATCTCGCTGAGTGTTCAGTCGCCCAGAAACTCCGTACGGTTTGTTGTGCTGGGCATGGACGATGCGGACGAAGCCGACTTCGGACAGCTTGTCGAAGCCGCGCGGGTGCTGCCGCAGAATGTCGAACGCGTGCAATATCGCGACGCGGCGGCGGCGGTCGTGAAGCTCGCGGAAATCGTTCGAGATCGACTTGTGAATCCGAATGACGAGCCGATTTATTTCATCGTGAGCGGGCTGCAGCGGTTTCGCGAACTTCGCAAGGCCGAGGAGAAATTCGCGTTTAATATGGACGCGACCGACGAGCCTCAGGCGCAGTCGGCCGACAAGGCGATCGCGGAAGTTTTGCGAGACGGGCCGACCGTCGGCGTGCACACGATCGCGTGGGTCGACACGGCCGCGGCGCTGGACCGCACACTCGAACGCGGCATGCTGCGCGAGTTCGATCACCGCATTCTGCTGCAGATGTCCGCGGCTGACAGCAGCGTGCTGATTGATTCGCCGGTCGCGAACAAGCTCGGTTTCTTTCGCGCGGTTTACTTCAGCGAGGAGCAGGGAACGATCGAAAAGTTTCGGCCGTATGCGATGCCGGTCGGTGAAGACTTCGTGCGGATCAAGGCGCTGTGAATCTTTTATTCGCAGAATAACAGAGCTTTGAAACTTGAAACGTCGCATCAGACTCAACATTGGGAGAAATGATCGCGCCGACGTATCTTCGCGATTGTGATTTCAAGCCTTAGCGGGGAACTCAAATTCGCGGACGAAGAGCGGGCACATGTCGCTGCCGGGCCGATCGTTTATGAGTTGCTCGTACCCGCGGTTGATGTGCCGGAACTTCGCGATCAGGTCGGAAGGGACGTGACGCTGCACACGATTTTTTATCTGCAGGGCGACGGCAACAGTTTTGAGCCGGTTCTCATCGGATTTCTCAGGCGTGACGATAAGCGATTTTTTGAAAAATTCATCACCGTCAAGGGCATCGGCCCGAAGACCGCGCTGCGTGCCTTGACCGTGGGCGTGTCGCAGATCGCGGCGGCGATCGAGAGCAAGGACGCGCGGCAACTGACGCAGCTCAAGGGCATCGGCAAACGCACGGCAGAGCTGATCGTCGCGGAGCTGAGCGGTAAGGTGGGCGAATTCGTCGGCGACGCGATCGTGAGTAACGGCGTGATGAAGGGCGTTTCGACGAAGCGATTCTCGCCGGCAGAGCAGAACGCGATCGACTCGCTCGTGGTGCTCGGCGAGCGGCGCAACGACGCGGAAGGTTTGCTCTTGCGTGCGAAGCAGCAGGAGGACGGGCTGAATACGACTGATGCGCTGGTGAAGGCGATGTTGAAACTCAGGAGCTGAGTTTTGGCAAGAGACTCTTTTTATTTTCAATCTGGCAAGGTTTACTGTTTTCAAGATGGCCCGTGAACGAATCATTTCCGCCCAGCCGATCGCGAGCGATCGATTGCCCGACGAGCAGCTGGTCAACTACGCGCTCAGGCCGACGCGCTTTGCGGAGTACGTGGGGCAGGAGAGGCTGATTGAAAAATTGCGGATCGCGGTGACGGCCGCGAAGAAGCGCGGCGAGCCGATCGATCACGCGCTCTTGCACGGCCCGCCCGGCCTGGGCAAGACCACGCTCGCGCACGTCATCGCCAACGAGATGGGCGCAAAGGTTCATGTCACTAACGGGCCGGCCATAACCAAGGGCGCGGACCTCGTCGGCATCCTGACCAAGCTTCAGCCCGGCGACGTTTTGTTCATCGACGAAATACACAGGCTGAGTGCGGTCGTGGAAGAATATCTTTATCCGGCGATGGAGGATTTCAAGGTTGATATCACGCTCGACAGCGGGCCGCACGCGCGAACGGTGACGATCCCGCTTCCGCCGTTCACGCTGATCGGTGCGACCACGCGGCTCGGCCTGTTGACGGGCCCGATGCGCGGGCGTTTTGGCCTGAGCGAGCACCTGGAATTTTACTCGCACGAGGCGCTTGGCGTCATGCTCCGGGCGAACGCCACGAAGTTGAAGGTGGTGGCAAAAAGCGATGCGCTGTCGGAGCTTGCGTCGCGAAGTCGGGGCACGCCTCGCGTGGCGAATCGGCTGCTGCGAAGGGTTCGCGACTATGCGAGCGTCGAAGGCGACGGAACGCTGACGCGCGCAATCACGCAGAAGTCGCTCGATCTTGAGGGGATCGATAGCAAGGGTTTGGACGAACAGGATCGCGCGTTCCTGAGAATCATCATTGATGTTTACGACGGCGGGCCTGTCGGGATCGAAGCGGTGGCGGCGACGATGGGCGAAGAACGCGACACGCTTGAAGATGTGCTGGAGCCTTATCTGCTGCAGACGGCGATGGTGACGCGGACCAGGCAGGGCAGGCGTGTGACGCGGCAGGGCTATCTTCATCTGGGCCTGCCCGTGCGGGAGACGGCTGTCGATGATGGCGACGACGATAAATCCGCGGACGATTCGAACTCAAAATTATTTGATTCGTGATTCTGATCTGAGGTAAAACGAAATGCCCGTGGAAAAGAATTCAATCCTCATTCGCGACGGTCAGATGAAAGACGCGGCCACGATCGCGGTCTACATGATTCGCCTTGCGCTGGAAACCGAAGACATTCGCCTTAGCCCCAATGCGGTAGAGCGCGGCGTTCGGAGCGCACTTTCCGATCCGGAAAAGGGGCGATATTTCGTGGCGGAGTTCGGGCCTAGCGTCGTAGGGTGCCTGATGCTGACGCGAGAATGGTCTGACTGGCGCGACGGCTGGATCATCTGGATCCAGAGCGTGTATGTGCACAGTGAATTTCGAAAGCAAGGCGTATTTAAAGCGCTTTATGCGCACGTGCGCGAGTGGGCACGCGAACAGGGCGCTCTGTCGATTCGGCTGTATGTCGATACCGAAAATGAGTCGGCCCAGGAGACGTATAAAAAACTCGGGATGTCGCTATCCAATTACAAAGTGATGGAAGGAGACGTCGGATAGCATGAAAAATCATTTGCGAACCACGATGCTTGCGGGGCTGTTTGCGGTCGTACCTGTGGTGGTGACGATTGCGGTATTGATCTATGTGGAGAATCTGACCAACGACTCGCTCACCGAGCTGCTGGGCAGGCGAATTCCGGGGCTGGGCATGCTGCTTTGCGTGGTGGTGACGTATTTCGTCGGGCTGCTGGTGACGAGTGTGCTGGGGAAGTGGATCGTCGGGAAGCTTGATGCGCTGCTGCGGCGGTTGCCTGTGGTGAAGGATTTGTACGGCGCTTGGAAGCAGATCAGCTACACGCCGGGCGGAGGAGAGGGGATTTACGGCAAAGTGGTGTTGATAAGGCTCGACTCGCCGACCGTGCGTCAAATCGGTTTCAGCACGGGTGTGCCGCTGTGCGAGGAAGGCTTGATTTGCGTGTTCGTGCCCAACGCGCCGAACCCGGTGACGGGGCGTGTGGTGTTCGTGCCGAGTTCGAATGTGACGGTGCTGGCGATGTCGGTGGAGGAGGCGTTCAAGTTGCTGCTTTCGAGTGGGAACTATGTGCCGGACGAGCTTATTGCGCTGAAGGGTGACGATGCGGCGCGAACTGTGTCCCATAACGCGGTCGGTTGAATTTTGATTTTGTGAACGGCCGATAGGTTCGGTCGTGCTAGGGCGCATAACACCGAAATTTTCACGCGCAATTAATGCAGGCGCTTTTTTAGTCGATGAATCTCCCGTGAGGAAAGTTCAGACCACAGGAGAAAAAATGCCCAGTACAATCGACAGTCGAAGTTACAGTGAAAACAATCGTCAATCCGGGATCATCGCGGCCGCGTTAAGTGTATTGCTCGCGAGCCAACTGATGCTCAGCGGGTGTGCTTCGTCCAGATCAAGTGAAGCGCAACTTCCACTTGCGGGCGGAGGCGATCCGATCGCTTCGCCGGGCGGCGTGTCACCTTTTGGTTCGCCGCCCGAAATGTCTGCCGTTGATCCGTTCGCAAGCTCTACTGCCTTCGGTCAGTCGAGCGATGTCACCGATCCCTTCGCAAAGCCCATCAGCAACAGCGTGAACGTATTCGGCGAAGTCGACGGCGGCCTGCAGTCGCCCTTCGCGGCGAGCGGGAAGGCGGGCTTCCAGCAGCACACCTTCATCGACGAAGGATACGACGCGGACGTGCAGATCAGTCCGGACGGAAAGTGGCTGCTGTTTGCCAGCACAAGGCACGGATCGCGACCTGATATTTATCTTCAGCGTGTCGACGGCCTGGCGGTGACGCGTGTGACCGACGACGCCGCCGACGATGCATTTCCGGCGTTCAGCCCAGACGGCAAGACCATCGCCTTCGCCTCCAATCGCGGCGGAAGCTGGGACATTTACACGATGACGATCGACGGCAAAAACGTCAGGCAAATCACACGCGGGACGTCACAGGAAATCCACCCGAGCTTCGCCCCCGACGCGAAGCGACTCGTCTACAGCACGCTTTCTCCGCGCAGTGGACAATGGGAAGTCTGGACGATCGACCTCGTGACCAGCGAGCAGAAGATGATCGGCTACGGCCTGTTTCCGAGTTGGTCGCCCGACCCGGGCAAGGACAAGATCGCCTTTCAACGCGCCCGCCAGCGCGGGACACGCTGGTTCAGCCTCTGGACGATGTCGCTCATGGACGGCGAGGCTCGCGACGTGACAGAAGTCGCATTCAGTTCCAGCAGCGCGATCGTGACGCCGACATGGAGCCCGGATGGATCGCGGCTGGCCTTCAGCACGGTGATCGACCCATCGAAAGCGGCCCCGACAGAGAAGGCCGCGACGCATGGCACGCAGCAGGATGTGTGGACGATCAGCGCCGACGGCACGGATCGACACCGCCTGACGGACGGCCGGGGAGTAAACGCGACTCCCGCGTGGGCGTCCGATAATCGCATCTATTTCGTCAGCGATCGTGCAGGAACGGATGCGGTTTGGTCGGTCCGGGCGGATGGAGTGAATTTTTCTACCGCCGCAGTGCCGATAACTGAGTAATGGCACTTCGCACGACGACCCCTTCGACTCTCGTTTTACGATCGGCGGTCTTGCTCGCGATCATCGCCTGTGGATGTTCCAAGCCGCCGCAGTACGGCAGGCAAAACATGCTGTTCGCGAGCCAGGGCACGCCCAGGACCTGGGCCATCGCGCCTGCGATCAATCTCTCGGGGCAGCCCGGCATCGACCCGCTGATCCAGGCGGATGTGCTTTATCAAAAGCTTCAGGAAGTCCGGGGCATCACCGTCGTGCCCGTCAATCGCGTGGTCGAGCTGATGGTCGCGCTGAGCGTGCGGGAAATCACCAGCAGTGAACAGGCCAGAGTGATGTGTGAACAGCTCGGCGTGGATGCACTGGTCGTGCCGACGATTACGGTTTACAGCCCGTACGATCCACCTCGAATCGGGGCTTCGCTGCAGGTGTTCTTGAGAAACTCAGGGCCGGGCAAACAACTTCTCGACCCGCGCGAAATGGCACGTCAGTCAACCCCCGACGACATTGAAGCACTACCCCTGGAGGCTGACTTCATTCAGGCGGCCGACATATTTGATAGCGCGAATGGTTCCACTCGCGATGCGCTCATGCTGTACGCGGCAGGACGAACTGACCCGCTCGGGCCGCTCGGAGAGCGTGAGTATTACATGAACATGAATCGCTACTCGGGCTTTGTATGGCACGAGCTTGTGGAGCGCGTGCTGCGAAAAATGCCGGCAGAATAGTAGTGGCGATTAATCGCTTGCGTTGGTTTATCAGCATTGGTTCATTGGCTTTGGTTCATTGGCTTTGGTTCATCGGCGCGACGCCAGAATCCGCAAGATCGCCATGAACATGTTGAGGAACGCGATGTAAAGCTGCAGCGAGCCGATGAGCGCGATTCGCGGCGCCAGTTGGTTGTCGGCCCCGTGTTCGAGAGCGAGGTTCTTGAGTGCCTGCGTCTGCGTGGCCGTCAGGATAATGAACGCCGCGAGCACGCCGTAGGTGATGAACCAACTGAAGCCCTCGTTCTTGACGAAGGCGATATTGACGATGGAAGCAACGAAGAGGCCCAGCACCGTCATGCCGACGATCGCGCCGATTTTTGACAGATCGATCTTCAGGATGAATCCGAGCAAGCTCATGATTCCAAACACGCCGCCCGTCATGAGGAACGCAATGGCGATGGTGTCGCTCGGGTAGACGCGATGAATGCCGCTGACGAGCAGGCCCATCAACGCGCAATAGCCAAGAAAGACGGCCGTCGAGACGCCAAGCGATGCGGACATCGCAACTTTTGGAAAGAACCACGAGACGGCAAACGCACCCAGACCCAGCACGATGTAGCCGAACGTGTTGCCATACACGAGCGTCATCGCGGCGGGGGAGAGCGATGCGCCGTAGCTCACCAATGCCGTGACTGCGATGCCGACCGCCATCCAAAGATAGACCTGATGAAAAAACTGCGTCAACAGTTTTTCGCCTGTATTAGCATGGCCGTATTCGAGTGAATTCACACGTGAGCTGGGGAATTGCGACATGAGTTGTTCTCCGGAAAATTTTTTTACCTGAACTGCAATCAGTTTATTCACCAGAGCATTTAAATTCAACGAAGATGCGTTCCCTGGACTCACCACACGTCGCCCGCTACGCACCGCGACTGTAAAGCACATCCAGCATCCTCTGCGTCACGGCCTGATAGGTGCACTTCTCAACAACCACACTCCGCATCTTTGCGACAAGCCCTTCGCGCCAATCGGACTGACTCAACGCCCGCAAAGCCTGCTCGCGAAACTCAACGCGATTGGTAAAGCTCGATTCCGCAAATTCGTCCGGCCAGAGCGTGCTGCCGGCTTCCGTCCATCCTGCTTGCTCCTGATCACGTAAAGAGCCCAAAAAATTCTGGCTGTGATTCAACGGGTGAGTTCCAACAACTCGGGTCGACGCATCGATAAGCCGCATGAGTTCTTCATCACGCGACGAGCGAAGCTGGGCGTCATCATGAAGATTCAGTTTGTCAGCGCGGCGAAGAATGGCTTTGTGAATCGGGTCGAACAAGTCGCGGTTCGTTCGTCTCATCAGCACAAATCCGCCCGCGCAAAGCGACTCGAACGAGCGCTGATGGGCGCTGGTGTGCGGATTCGTTTGAAGGTTGACACGCGTCGCGCGATAAATCGCGGCCAGTGCGGTTTGATTGTCTGCCTCGCCTCGGGCGAATCGCGATAGCGTCGGATGCTTCTCCCACCCTTTACCGTAAACCCGAAAATCAAGCCCACGCTCGTCCGCCAATTCGCTCGCCCAATGCAGCACCTGGTGCCGAAAAAGTGCGTTGTTGAGACGCAGCCGAACGTAATCAACCAGCGGCGTTGAATCGTCAAATGAGATGCCAAGCTCGGCGAGTGTTTCCATCACGAGCAATGAGATCGGCCCGTCGCCGCTGATCGAACCGCCGGCCGCGTAGAGCGACATCACACGCTCACTCAACTCGCCGACCACACGCTTGACTCTCGGCAGCTTCGCGGCGTTGACCTCTTCATCTCGAATTTCTTCGGGCGTCTTCGACGCGTGCGACACGAACGCCAGATCACACAGATACGGCGAGAGATCAGCCGCCGACAAAGTGGAGGTTTCGAAGCGAATATGATTGACGGGCACGACGCACGACATGAACCTCTCACCGGGCCAGCCGTATCGAGACGTCAACTCAGAACGCGCGTACCCGATCGCATAATCACGAAGCCCTTGTCGCTGCCCCGCGCCGGCCGAGAATAGATGCACCATCCGATCCTGAACCCAGCACACGCTGTGCAGATCGTCTGGAAGTTTTTTGTACTCATCGCGATAGTGATCGATAAACAACAGCAAATCAGGCTGAAACACGCTGATCGCGCGTTGCTGATCGATGTTGGTGTTGACTGCGTGCGACACCGGTTCGGTTAGAACGTGCGTGGTATGTCCAAGGGCCTTGAACGAAGCGAGCCAGTCGCGCATCGAGTGCTGCAGGAAAGTGCTGAAAAGTGTGGTCACGCCCAGCACACGCAGCGGGCGATCAGTGGGCAATTCGGGCGGCAGCACAGCCCGTCGCGCGGTGATCGCCTTGAGTTCCTTATCGCACTCGGCCGTCGCGACATTTCGCAGATCGTCGATCGACCTGATCATACCGCTGGTTGGCCAGGCAAGTTGATCGACCACGATCGTCGATCGCGGCCAGACGATGCTGGGCGTCCTGACCATCGTCTCTGCGAGTCGCTCGATCGCGTCCTCGCCGACGTACATTTGCACGCGCGGGTCGGCGAGCAGGTCCGTCCAGTCCTGCAGGTGCATCGCAATCGCCAGTTGCTCGGCCGATCGTTCGATGCAGTAAAGCGGAATACGATGGCCGGGGAATTCGGGCCACGTGTGCGGCACCTGATACGCGAACGTCCAAAGCCAGCCCAGGTCCACCCCCAGCACCATTAATGGCGTCATCGAGCGATCGGTCTCGAGCTGCTTCATCGCGCGGCGAGCTTCGGCGGGTGAGACCAGGATCGGCAGTTTGATGATCTCTCCATTCGCATTCGCCTGACCGATCGTCAGCGTGTCATTCTCGCACAGCAGCATGAACAGATCTGCGCGGAAGTCGCGAACAAACGTCGCGATCTCAGGCCGATGTAACTGCGCCGCCTGGAGGTTGGCATCAAATCGGCCCGAAAGCCTTGAAAGCAAAATCCATTCTGCGCTTTGATCCACTCAAAGAGCGTAGCATCAGATCGCAGCGGATCACAAATGTGAAGCGCGTAAGGTTTGCAATACGCTGCGGACCTTTAATTTCGCGCTGATCCGAATACGAATGGTCTGCAGGATACTGCAGACCTTACACGTTCGCGTCACCCTTCGCTTACGCTTCGGGCTCGTTTGAAATGTCGTCTATTCTTTCGGTGGCGCTTCGAATTCGCGCGCCCGTGGCGATGCGCTGATGCACGAATGGGACAAGAGACCGCGACAACGATCAAGAGCTCAAAGTCGAACTAAGATGTGCGCATTTCGCGTCGGCCCGGGTCAGTAACGTCGGCGTAACATGAGCGGCGGCCGGGAGATGGGCCGGAAGAGGAACCAAAATGAGCCGCGTAAAACGGGTGTAGATACGTGCATATTCTTGGCGAATAGAGGCAAATCGGCGCAAAATCGTGGTGGCGGGCGGTAATTCACAAGTTCATTTCAACTTCGGTTCATAAATGCACGCTTCGACTCCTTGGATTTTCACCAAGACCATTCGCCTCTCGATCATTCATGCGATCTGCGATATTCTCATTCCAAACCCCGGCCAGGAGGGCCTGACATGTCTGATTTCCGCGTTCAACTCGACATCTTCGAAGGTCCACTCGACCTTTTGCTTCATCTCATCAAACGCGATGAGCTGGACATTTTTGATATCCCCATCGCGCGGATCACGCAGAGCTATGTGGGCTACGTCGACGTGCTGCGGCAGTCTAGAGCGCACGGCCTGGACGTGGACACCGTGGGCGATTTCCTGGTGATGGCCGCCACGCTGATGGAGATCAAGAGCGCGATGCTTTTGCCGACGCCGGTCTCGGTCAGCACGGATGGGAGCGGCGGCGCATCGACATTGAGTGATCCGCGCGGCGAGTTAATTCGGCAACTGCTGGAGTACAAAAAGTTCAAGGACCACACGGCCGCGCTCGAGCGGCAGCAGTTGCTGTTCGCGAGCCGATTTCCGCGCATGCCCTCGGCCGATCGCAAGGACGTTCGACTGGGCGATAACCTGGAAATGCCGCCACTGGATATGGACGAGGTGCAGGTGTGGGATTTACTGGCGGCGTTCAACACGCTGATGAAGGAGATCGGGCAGAAGCGGCGGATTCATGAAGTGGTGGATGATGACACGCCGCAGGATTTGCACGCCGCCGACATCGAGGACCGATTGGTGCGCGAAGGCGCGATGTCGCTTCGTGATTTGTTGCGATCACGCTCGGGAAGGTCTGAGGTGATCGGCGTTTTCCTCGCGCTGCTCGAACTCATTCGCCAGCGACGCGTGGTCGCTCGGTTTTCCGAAGCGCTGGATGAAGGCGGCAATCTGAGTAATGCGATCGTGCTGGAAATCTCGCAGACGTCGCCCGCGATCGCGGCGAGCGAGGAAGAACTCCAGAAGGTTTTGCCGGATGAGAATGCGATAAGCACGGGTCAGTAAAGCAGCGAATCAACAGACGAAATCAAACGAATATGCCCGCACAGATCATCGACGGAAATCTTCTCGCCTCGGCCATTCGCTCTGAACTTCATGAGCGCGTGGCGAATCTGCGTGCGTCGGGGCGGCCGGTGAAACTGGTGGCGGTCCTGGCGAGTTCCGCACCGGCGGGTGAGATTTATGCACAGCGGCAAGGCGCGACGTGCCGCGAGATCGGGATCGATTACTCGCTGGAAAAACTTCCGGCCAATTCGACGTTCGAGAAATTGGCGGCAGAGGTCGATCGACTGAATCGTGATCCGAACGTGACGGGGATCATGCTTCACCTTCCGCTTCCCGCGGGCATCGAGCCGACGCGACTGCAGCACATAATTGCGGTGGAGAAAGACGTCGAAGGCGTCTCGCCCGCAAACATCGGATATGTCGTTTACGGGCAGCAGCAGATCGCGCCGTGCACGGCGCTGGCGGCGATTCGGCTGGTCGAGAGCACGGGCTATCGCGTCGAAGGCGCGGAGGCGTGCGTGGTGGGCGCGAGCGCGATCGCGGGCAGGCCGGCCGCGATGTTACTGACGCAGATGGGCGCGACGGTGACGATCTGCCATAAGCTGACGCGCGATCTGAAATCTCATACACGCCGAGCGGATATTCTCATCGTCGCGGCGGGCGTGCCGAATCTGATCGCGGCGGATCATGTGCGCGAGGGCGCGGTCGTGATCGACGTCGGGATTAATCGCGTGACGACGCTGGACGGAACGACAAAAACCATCGGCGATGTGAACTTCGAAGACGTGAAGGACAAGGCGGCGTATCTCTCGCCCGTGCCCGGCGGCGTCGGGCCGATGACTGTGGCGATGCTGCTGCTCAACACTGTAAGGGCGGCGGAGAAGCTGGGGTCTGTAGCGTGATCGAGCGTGATCGAAAGTGATCGAGTGTCTTAGCCGATCCGCATGCCGCCGCGGATGTTCAGACGCCTGGCCACTTCGGGCCAGCCTCCTGCGATGACGCCCACGATCAATCCGCCCACGTGAGCGGCGTTGGCGATATTGCCGACGAGACCGGTCATGCAGAGCACGAGCCATCCCAGCATCAGGCCGACGGTCTGCTGGTTCAGGCGAATTCCCAGGCCGGGCCTGTACGTGCCGAGCATCCACGCGTAACCAAAGAGCGCGTAGTTCACGCCGCTCATTCCGCCGAACATGGCAAAACCGACCTTGTTGAACGGCCCGAAGACGACCCAGAGTGCTTCGGTAAGATTACTAATCAGCGCGGCCGCGATGACGAGAGTCAGGAATCGCCCGGGTCCTCGAACGCGCTCCAGAACGCCGCCGATCTGATAGAGCATCATCATGTTGAACAGAATGTGGACGGGCCCGAAGTGGATGAACATCGGCGTGATGGTGCGCCAGATCTGACCCGACGTGACGGTGGAAAACATGGTCGAAAAGGAAGGAGGACGTTCGCCCGTAAATCGCCTATCCAACGGAGACGAGTCGATCGTTCGCATCGCTGCGTCGGGCGTCTGGAACAGCAGGGCGGTGGTGACGGCAGGAGTCGGCTGATCGGCAGGGACCATGTTTAGCTTCGACAAGAATGCGACGGCGACACAGATGGCAATCAATGCGAATGTGACAACAGAGTTGCCGTATTGTGCGTGTTGCGTCCGCACATCGACGAACTGTTTCCGCCGTTTCTCGGTCTGCTTCTGTTCCTGCGTGCGGAGCTTCTTGGCGATCGTGCTCGCGCCATCGAAGCGCGGGTCGGTCGGGTTCGATCGATAGGCAACATATTCCGCCTGAGCTTTCTCAACATCGTCGTCGCGCTCGATCCAGATTTCGTACTCACCTGTCCGCGATTGGTCGACGTGGTTAGGCAAACGCTGTGCGACGAAATAATCGCTGAGTCGAGTCGCGTTGGCCTGGTCTGGTAAGGTTCCGATCAGTCTCATGAATACAACCTTCGGCGACACGAAAGTTATTGCAAGAAGGGAACGACGAAAACCTCGCCCTTGCTGTTGATCTCGATCGTGATCGCGCCACTGGAGTGGGTCCGAAGAAATCGCAAATTCATGGATTTCACCAGTACGTCGAAATCCTTCTGCTTGGTCGAAAGCGTTCGGTCGTTGCTAGAGACAATTACGTCAGGACCGACCGCACGGATGAAATCGCCGGTCGTGCGTTCGACGGAGCCGTGATGCGGCGCGACGAGCACATCGGCGCGTAAAATTTCGGGGTCATTAGAAAGGAGTCTTCGCATGCCCATGTTCTGGATGTCGCCGGGAAAGAGAATAGATCTGCCCGCGTGTTCGAGCTTCAGCACGAGCGAGCGATCGTTCAATTCGAATCCGGTAAGTGATTTGTCGTCCGGGCCGAGCACGCGAATGGAAGTTTGCTCGCCCAGCGGTATGACGTCGCCCGCACGGACTTCACGTGGCGGGCGATCGAGTTGCTGGAGCAGCCGGAGCATTGTTCGCGACTCGGGCGTTTCAATGTCGTCGAACCCGCGCGACACCAGCACCTCCGTCGCGTCATACGCATCCACCACCTCGGCGGCGGCGCTGAAGTGGTCGGTGTTGCTGTGGCTGATGAACACGCGCCCGAGTCGCGTGACGCCGGCATCGCGCAGCACGGGCTGTATGGCGTTGCTGAACAAATCTGAAAGCGATGAACTTCCGCAATCGATCAGCGTCGGACGTGCGCTGCCGGGCGATTCGATCAGCGCGACCTGACCCGCGCCGACGCTCATGAGGGTGACGCGGAGCGATGTCGACGGGCCGTGACCCGGGGCGGTGGTCCAGCCGATGTAGGGCCCGACCAGCATGATCGAAAAGCACACCGGCACGCTAAGTCTCGCGGCCCACCGCATGCTCGAGAGCGGCCAGCGAACCACAGCAGCGATCATCGACGCCCAGCATAGAATCGCGATGAACGCCGACGGAGCGGGAAGCGGCACGTCCGATGCAGGCAGCCGTGCGAGCTGCTCTGCGGAGACTCTCATCGTCCACGCGCCAAAGCCCGCAATGTCCGCCATCACACCCGATAGCGGCGGGACGATCGCGCTGACCAAAACCTTCGCAACGCCCGCGACGATCGTGAACGCGACCAGCGGAGCCAGCAGAATGCTCGCAGGAACCTGCCACGGATTGAGCTGCGAAAAGTGAATGCCGACGAGCGGCATGCTCGCAAGCCACGCGACGATACCCGCGCACGCAATGGCCAGCGTCTTTTCATCCATCCACCGGCCCACGCGAACCAGATCGGGCAAGAGTTCAATCTCCTTATGAATCAGAAGCGGGTCGCGCCGGCCCAGCAGCAACATCGTGATCGGACGCGTCAAGAGAACCAGCGCCAGGACTGTGCCAAAGCTCAACTGAAATCCCGCGTCAAACAGATCGAGCGGCTGGAAAAATAAAAGCGCAATCGCCGCGACGAAGAGCAACTGAACCGCATGACTCGACCGCCTTGCCAAAAGCACCATGCTTGCGATGACGAACAAAATCACCGATCGCAAGACCGAAGCGCTGGGCATCGCGACGGCTCCGTACATCACTACGAACAGGGCAGCAATGAACCAACTTGTTCGCAGCGATAGCCCGATCAGTCGCAGCATGCACAGCACGAACGCACCGGCCACCGCGACGTGCATGCCGCTGATTGCCAGGTGATGGCCCGTACCGGTCGCGCGAAACTGGTCTCGAATGTCGCGAAGCTCCGGGTCGTAATCGCCCAGCAGAAGCATCTGCAGCAGCGCATGATCGACGCGCTGTTCCTGCTCGAACCCGGCAGACAGCAGTTGACGAACGCGTGACCGAAGCGTCGTCAGCAGTGGCGGCGATGCCTCTTTGAGAATCGCAATCTGCGCGGATTCTCGAATGACCAGCGACGCCAATATGCCCTGACGTCGGTAGTAGTGTTGCCAGTCGAACTGCCCGGGGTTGGCGGCCTTACCGGGCTGCTGCAGGAAGCCCAACGCTTCGATCGTCTGACCCGCCGCCAGACGTGCGTGAGGTTGTTGAATCTGCACGAGAATCTCGCCGTCACAGGGTTGCCAGCCGGCTGTGGTGAGAATCTCCCGAGCCGACGCGATGGTGGCTTGCCGCTGCGGCGTAACGAGTCGCTGCCCGAAAGACTGGGCACGCAATTCGGGCTCGTGCGGAAGATAGAGTCTTAGACGTGCGAGCTGCGGCGTGTCGCTGACGAATCTGCCGACTTGGTCGTCGGTAAACTGATGCTGTGCGGTTTGACCGAGGAAAAGTCCGAGTGACGTGAACGCCGCGACCAAAAAAGCAACGAAGCACCTCTGCAACTGCAGCCGGTGTGAGAGCAGAAGAATTGCGAAGGTGAAAACTGAACACGCGAGCCAAAGCGCGGGCGTGATCGGCAACGTCTGGCTCAAAGCGATTCCGAGCATGAACGCGACGCCCGCTGGAACGCTGGGATAGAGCCGAATGAATCGATCGAACATCACACGGTCCATCGCCGGAAAGTAAGGGCACACAGCAGTAAAGCTCAAATTGTCTCAGCAAGATGAACAAGCGATTGGTTTGGGTTATCTTTCTGAAACATGCCCGATTCGCTTCTTCATACTCAGGAACAGCGGCTGCGATTCGCGCGGCAGGTGATCGAAATTGAAGCGGCGGCCGTGCTGGCAATGTCGTCTGCGGTCGGTGAAGCGTTCTCGCGCGGCGTCGATCTGATTCTCGAATGCAAGGGCTGCCTTCAGGCGAGCGGCGTGGGCAAGGCCGGGCACATCGCGCGTAAGCTCGTCGCGACCTTCGCCTCGACGGGCACGCCTTCGCACTTTCTCGATTCGGCCGACGCCGTGCACGGCGACGTCGGCGCGGTACGCGAGGGCGACATCATCCTGCTCCTCTCCAGCTCGGGCGAGAGCGATGAAATCATCCGGCTGCTGTCGATCGTCAAGCGGCTGGGCCATCCAGTGATCGCGGTCACCGCGTCGACCGCGAGCACTCTGGGCAGACACGCCGACGTCACCATCGTCACCGGCAAGGTTCCAGAGGCGTGCCCGCTCGGACTGGCCCCAAGCGCCAGCACGACGGCGATGCTCGCTCTGGGAGATGCACTCGCACTAACAGTCATGCAGGCGCGGCAATTCTCTGCGGAAGATTTCGCGAGATTCCACCCGGCCGGTCAGCTGGGCCGAAAGCTGCTCAAGGTGTCGGAGGCGATGACGTTTCGTATCAACGAAAATCTTCCCGTCGCCAAAGACTCGTCGACCGTCGGACAAGTTCTGAGCGAAGTCAGCCGCATCAAGCGTCGCAGCGGCGGGGTAATTCTTGTCGATGCGAATGGATCACTCAGCGGTTTCTTCTCCGACGGCGACCTTCGGCGATTGGTCGAACGCGACCCGCCTGGCGCGATGGCAACGCGCGTCGGCGACGTGATGACGCGAAACCCCAAACGGATCAAGGATAGCGCACTGGCGAGCGAGGCGCTTGCCGTCATGCACCAGTATCGCATCGACGAGTTGCCGGTCGTCGACGACGTGAACGCACCCGTCGGGCTGATCGACGTGCAGGATCTCGTGATCCTGCGAATGCTGGATACGCCCGTCGAGAAGCGTGCGATGAAGTAAATGCGTAAGTCGGGCAGATGAGGAATAGTGGAACAATCAATTCAGGCGAAGGAGTGCCATGCGATCTTTACTTATTGCGTTAGCCGTGCTGATCCTGCTGGGTTCGGCGTTCTACTTATTTCTGTTTTCGAATCCGCCTCAGGTGACCGTTTCGAAAGAGAAGCCGCGAGACACCAGGCTTACAACGATGCCCACCGACACGCCGTTTGCGGCGAACGGTGGGCCGGTGGTCGGGGCGGGCAACGACATCGCCGTCGAGACGATCGATCCCAAGACTGGAAAACTGGTTTCTAAGTTTCTCGCGCGTAAGTACGAGCCGCAGCGCGATGGAACCGTCGAGATTCAAGAGCCTGTTGCGACGTTCTTTCTTGATACGGGCGGCGCGATCGTTCTTCGCGGCGAGCAGGCGCGTGTCATCGTCGATGAAGATCCTAACAATACTGCAAAACCGACAGCCGATGGTGCTTTCGACGGCAAGATGCCCAGCCGCGGTGAGATGCTTAACGTGACGATCGAGCTTTTTGAGACACTTCCTCTGGACAAGGCCGTGCTGAGTGTAGTAGTCCCGAATCTGAGCTTTGATTCGCTGCAATTTCGCATTCAAACTCAGGCCGCGCTGATCGATGGAGTGATGACTGCGGGCGATAAAATTCCCGTCACGGTGCGAGGCAGAGATTACGATTTTGACGGCACGGGACTGTCACTGGCGTGGAACGGGCGCGACTCGCGGCTGGAGATGCTGGAGATCGCCCACGGCAAGCGTCTGCTGGTCAAACGTCCAGGACAAATTGGTGGAATCAGCCGACGAGATGATCGTCAAATGAATGACATCATCGCGGTCGCCAGTCACACACCCACGTCGGACCTTCGTTCGAGCCTCTCATCAAGTCCTTCCATCTCCGCACTGGTTCTGGCGGCGGGCACGGGCATGCTGCAGGAAGCTTCGCCGGACGCGGCGACTTCTGAAGCAGCAAAGGAAGAAGCCGCGAAAGAAGAAGCGCGCCTTGCGAAATTCAAACGGCGGTTTCCAGTCTACCGCGCCCGCTTCAGCGATCAGGTCGTCGTGCGTGAAGGCGAAACGCAATTGGTTCGCGGCGACACGCTCGAAGTGCTTTTACGTCTGGGCGGCCCGAATGATCGCGTTCAACAATTGCCAGTTGAACAACCTCAAGCTCACGCACGTGCGACTGCTGACAAAAAAGAAGCCGATCAGAAAGATCGATCCAATCCCGACGCCCCGGCCCAGCCACTGGAAGTCGTTTGGACGGGAAGCCTTCGTGTCACACCTGACATGACGCTTGAACTTCCCGAGGGTGCGTACGGGATGGAAGTTCAGGGCAGCCCACTGTCAGTCGAGCGGCAGGGCGTTTCGATCGCCGGTCATCGGCTTCAGCTCATCACCGGGTCGAGCGGTCCGCTCTCGATGAAGCTCTCGGCCGGTCTGGCGGTGGAAGCAGTCACGCTTCGCGACGCAAAGGGTTCGGTCGTCACTGCTAAGTCTGTCGACTTCGATTCCAACCGCGGCAGCATCGTCATGGACGGCGCGGGCTCCATCTCTGCCTCCACTTCGACCGAGCCGAATCAAGCGGCAACGCAAGGCGATCAAATCGAGTGGAAAGAATCAGCGCGGGTCCGTATCGATCAATCTGCAGATGCAATGCGGCTTTCCAGCGCGGAGTTCACGGGCGACGTCCGCGTGTACCGTCGAGATCTCGGCGTTTTCGCGCAGAACCTGTCTCTCGAAAGTCGTCCGCAACCAAAACCAATCGACACTGCCGCGACTTCTAAGCGTGACCAACTTGAATTGATGCCTTCGCTCGATTTCATGGGCATCGCTTCGCTGACAGCATCGAAAGAGGTGAATATTCAATCGACCGATGAACGCGGGAATCAGCAGCAGCTCACGTGCGATCGAGTGCAGGTGACTTTTTCTGACGCGCAGCCGATCGACGGTGGACAGCCGGAAGTGGAACGGATCGACGCGAGCGGGAGTGTTTTGCTGAACTCTGACGGCGCTTTGCTGAAGGCCGGGCGATTGACGGCCGAGCCGAGTCGCGTCGGATTGGCGGCACAAGTCGACGTGAGCAAGCCACCCGTCAAGCGAGAGTGGTTCGAGCAGTTTCGATCGCTCGAGATTACCGACGGCGTAACGATCACCCGCGACGACATGACGATCATCGGAGAGTCCGTTGTGCTTGACCAGGGACCAGACAAGCCGGCCGGCGTTCTCAAACTCAGTGGATCGCCCGCGCGCGTGTCGACGCCAGAAGGCTCGATTTCCGGGGCGGAGCTCATGCTTGGCGTTGCAGACAATTCGCTGACCGCGCCGCTTCCAGGCTCGATCGAGCAGAAGAGTGCGGACGGACAATTGATGACGCTTGCCTGGCTCGGGACGATGCGATACGTGCCCGCATCGTCGGAGGCACTGATCGACGGCGGCGTGGAGATTCGCAGCAGCACTGAAGAGGGCCGCGTCGTAACGATCACGGGTGAGAAGGCGGTCGTCTTATTCGAGCCGGGCAAGATGCCGACATCTGCGAAGCCAATTGTGCCAGCCCAGTCCGGCCCAATTGATTCCGGGTTGTCCGAGCTTGTGTTTCGAAGCGCGACGGTGACGGGTAAGACCCGCATCCAGACGCAAACGAACGACCCGGTTGCGGATCGACTTTCCAAGATGACGTTGATCGTCGACGAAGCTCAGGTGGATGCGACGAGCCAGACGGTGACGTTGCCAGGCAAGGGCCGAATGCTTCTTGAGGGGCTTCGATTTTCGGGCGGCGTCGGATCAGGCCTCACAGCGCCGAAGCCCGATCAATCAAGAACCGAAGTTGCAGCAGAGACGTTGGGAACCGGTGCCGTCTCCTGGAATGATTCGCTCGTATGGAGACTCGACAAAGGCGAATTGAGCTTCAAGGGAGACGCGGTGATTGCGGTCGAGCAAGTCGCACAGGTCGACCAGCCGATCGCCCCGGACGTGACGCGCCTGTTTGCAGAAGAGATCAAATTGAGACTCACGCCTTTGCGACTTTTCAGCAAGGAAGATGGAACACCAAAGTCCGGCGACGGATCTCTTCGACTGCTCTTCGCGCAGGCCGTCGGTCAGGTGGCGGTGCGGAGCAAGGATTTAAGTTTTGATGCCGCCCGGATCGAATTTGATGCCGCGACGAACGTGGCGTCGGCATCGGGTGACCAATCGGGCGGGGTGGAATTATTCACAGAAGACGGCCTGTCCAGCGCACGCTTCAGCGGCATCAAGTGGGATGTCGCGACAGGTCAGGTGAAAGATTTACGCGGGATGGACGTAAGAATGCGGCGGTAGAACAAGTGTATTAATCAACGAGAATCACTTCTCACAAATCAGCTCATCAGAGCGACGGACGGGAGTTGAACCCGCAACATCAGCGTTGGGAACGCTGCACTCTGCCATTGAGTTACCGCCGCAACATTAATGATCGTACTCGATGGTTGATTTTGCTTCCAGAGCCGATGGATTCGCGAACCTATGAGCCGGCGAACGTGCTTGTAGAGGACTGGAATCTAAAACCGATTTAATCGCGAGAGAAAGAGTCCAACCCGCTCGCTCAAACCAGCGATAGCCGCGGCTCCATGCTCTTGTTTTCGTTCTTTCTGATTGCGACGACGTGATCGTTTGTTCATCGGCTCTACGCCACGAGATTATTTTTTCGGACCTGCGTTGAGGTGCCCCGGTAAGTCTCAAGTGCACTCGAATCGAAGTAATTCTTCTGTAAAACTTTAATGCAACCCAGTTGCAATTGCGCTGTCTCGCGTTATACATGCAATCGAATTGCAAATAGGAAGTTATCAAAACAAAGCATTTTTCAGGAGAAAAGCATGAAGGCGTATCCGTTTCAATTGATGGCAAAAAATACAGGCGGCGAATCGCGTGCGCGCATGGTCGCGCTCGCTCTGGGAACGATTCCATTGACGTCGGCCACTTCGCTTGCATCCGTCTATGACGTCACAAACCTCGGCACGCTCGGTGGGGCCACTTCGTTCGCACTCGACATCAACAACAATCGACAGGTCTCAGGAAATTCGCTGGTCGTTTCTGATCCCGGCTCATCAGGCTCTTTGCTTCGACCCTATCGCTGGACTACGGGCACGATGACAAACCTCGGGACACTTCCCGTCGTGACCGGCACGAGCACCAATCGTTTCGCACGTGGCTTTGCACTTAACGATTCCGGCGTCGTCGTCGGCGAATACAACAACGATGCATCACGTTCTTTCGTCTTTTCCGGCGGCGTTATATCGGGCCTCACTCGACTCGCGGGCGATAACGACAACGGTGTCGCGCAAGACATCAACAACGCCGGCGTGATCGTCGGCATCAGCAGTGCGAGCAATGGCAGCGGCGGGTTCGTCAGCCGGCCGACGCGTTGGGTGAACAACGGCACCGCCTACGTTGCCAGTGATCTTGGAACTGTCGCTGGAACCGCCACCGCCACCGGCCGCGCTAATGCAATCAACCAGAACAACGCGGTCGCCGGCCAATCCACCAACGAGGCTACACCTGCCGTCACGCAAGCAACGCTCTGGAACCGGTCCACCATCACCAGCCTCGGATCGCTCGGCGACGGCACTCGCTTTAGCCAAGCGTCTGGTTTGAACAACAACAATGTCGTCGTCGGCTCGTCCTCCACCGGGCAAACCGTCGGACAGCTCATCGGAACAACCAGCACCACGGGCATCACCCGCGCGTTCTCGTGGAACGCCGGCGCGATGACTGAACTCGCGCCGTTCAATCTTTTCACACCCGCTAACACCGGCGCGACTACCAACTATCACAGCGTCGCCAACGACATCAACGACGCGGGCATCGTCGTCGGCAACTCGCAACGGATTTTTGGAGCGGCCGCTGTCGCGACTTTGTGGCAGAACGGGATTGCAATCGACCTGAATACGCTGATCGCATCTGGCAGCGGCTGGACCTTGCTCAACGCCGAATCCATCAACGACGCCGGCGACATCGTCGGTTTCGGCACGTTCGGCGGCAACAACCGCGCGTTCATGCTCACCGTCCCCGAGCCGGCAACGCTCTCGCTGCTGGCCGGCGTGGGAATGCTCGCGCTGCGTCGGCGACGTCATCGCTAGTGGTTGTCAAAATTAACTTCGCAAACCCAGTTCGCAAACCCAGTTCGCAAACCCAGAACGTCTTTCAGCGACTTTTGGACGATGCGCAAAATCAGCAATGAATACGACCGCAACACCGAACAATCGCCTTCCCGTCACCGTGCTGTCCGGCTTTCTCGGCGCGGGCAAAACCACGCTGCTCAATGGCATTTTGAAAAATCGCGACGGCATGAAAGTCGCCGTCATCGTCAACGACATGAGCGAGGTCAACATCGACGGCCCGCTCGTGCGCGACAGCGGGGCGAACCTCAGCCGCACCGATGAGAAGCTGATTGAGATGTCCAACGGGTGCATCTGTTGCACGCTGCGCGAAGATCTCATGGTCGAAGTCCGCAAGCTCGCCGCGGAAGGGCGGTTTGACTATTTACTGATTGAGTCGACGGGCATCGGCGAGCCCATGCCAGTGGCTGCGACGTTCAGCTTTCGAGATGAGGCCGGCAACAGTCTTCAGGATATCGCCAGACTCGACACGATGGTGACGGTGGTCGACGCGGTCAATTTCTTGAAGGACTACGACTCATACGATCAACTTAACGAACGCAAGATCGGCACCGACGATGACGACGAGCGGACCATCGTCGACCTGCTGACCGATCAGGTGGAGTTCGCGAATGTGATCGTGATTTCAAAAACGGATCGCGTTTCTGGCGATCAGGTCAGCAGGCTGGAGGCGATTCTGAAACAGCTCAACCCGACGGCCCGGCTTGTGCGATCAATCAAAGGAAACGTGCCGCCCAGAGAACTGCTGGGCACCGCGCTTTACAACCCGGACGACTCGTCAGCGATGGCGGGCTGGGGGCGGGAATTGGCCGGGCAGCACACTCCCGAGACAGAGGAATACGGCATCGGAAGCTTCGTCTATCGCAGGCGTCGGCCGTTCCATCCAGAGCGCCTTGCGGCTCTTCTGGAACTCGGTGTGCCGGGCTTGCTCCGAAGCAAGGGATACATCTGGATCGCGTCACGTCCGCAGTGGTGCGGCACCTGGAGCCAGGCCGGCTCGAGCGTGCTCATCGAGCGCGGCGGAAGATGGTTCTCCGCAGTCACGCGCGATCAATGGCCCGATGATTTCGAAACGCGTGACTGGATCGATTCGATCTGGGATGTCGACGTCGGCGATTGTCGACAGGAGATCGTCTTCATCGGCGTTGGCGTTGATCGCCAAGCCCTCGAAACTCGATTCGATTCTGCTCTGCTTACAGATGCGGAATACCTTGCTGGTCCAAACCATTGGACGACATGGAAAGACGACGCACTGCCGGTATGGGACGAAGCGGCCTGAGAAAAATGCTCCAGCGATAATTACTAAACGACAGGCTTTGGCAGGCACGCCCGCCGTATTTTTAAGTCGATCTGGTATCGTATGGCAGATATGTCCATCGAACTTCGCAGCTCGCCTTCTCACTTTGTTTCACTGGCGCAAACCCCCGCGGCGGAGCTTCACCGCATCCTTGATGTCGCATCAACGCTCAAGCAACAGATTCGAGAAACCGGTAAGAACGATCCGCTGCTGGCCGGCAAAACTCTGGCGATGATTTTCGAGAAGCCGAGCCTTCGCACGCGCGTGAGCTTTGCCATCGCTATGACCCAGCTCGGCGGGCAAGGACTGTTGCTGCGAGATGACGAAGTGGGCCTGGGCAAGCGTGAGCCCGTGAAGGATGTCGCGCGTGTTCTTGGTTCGATGTGCGACGGAATCATGGCACGCGTTTTTGAGCATCAGAAAATTCTCGATCTCGCGAAATATTCGCCCGTGCCGGTCATCAACGGCCTTTCAGACTATTCACACCCTTGCCAGGCGATGGCGGACATCTTGACGATCCGCGAGTCGTTTGCGGGAGGGCACGCGGGTTCTGATCTTGCGGGCAAGACCGTCGTCTACGTCGGCGACGGCAACAACGTCGCGAGGTCGCTCGCGGTGGCGTGTGGAAAGTTCGGCATGCGATTTATCTGCGTCACGCCGGGCGGATATGAGCTGCCGGCCGACGACATGGACCGAATCATGTCGCAGGTTTCGGGCATGGAATTCGTGACCAGCCACGACCCGCGAGAGGCCGCGCGCGATGCGGATGTGCTCTATACCGACACGTGGGTCAGCATGGGTCAGGAGACGGAAAAGGCACGAAGGATGAAGGATTTTTCGGGCTTTTCGATCGACGAATCTTTGCTGTCGATCGCGCCAAAACACGCGATCGTGCTTCACTGCCTGCCTGCATATCGAGGCCTGGAAATCAGTGAGGGCGTATTGGAAGGGCCCCAAAGTCGCGTGTTCCAGCAGGCGGAGAATCGATTGCATGCACAGAAGGCGATCCTGGCGGTCTTGATGGGCGGCGCTTAGAAGCGCGGGGGGTTTGCAGGGCGTCTGAATCTGCGAACGTCGAATTTTATTACGCGACGAGATTATCGGCCACGCTTGTGGAATACGCCTTGAGCGCGGGCACGAGACCCGCGAGCGCGGCGATCAGAATCACGCCGCCGATATATGCGACCTCGACTGAGCCGATGTTGAAGACTCCGACAGTCTCGCCGAGTTGATCTTTCGCGATGTTTGCAGCGACCCCGGCGACGGCGTGTCCCATGATCAGCCCGAGCGCGCCGCCGATCGCGCCGATGAGGGCCGCCTCCACGGTGATGAGCGACAGGATGCGATAGCGCGTCGCGCCCAGTGCACGGAGAATAGCGATCTCGCGTCTTCGTGCGGCGACGGAGTTGTAGATGCTCACCAGAATCGAAACCGCCGCGACGATGCTGACCAGTATCGCCAGGCCCAGCAGGGCGTAGGCGGAGTTTTTCAAGAACGTGTTGAAGAATTCCCGCATCACCCCCGCCGGGCTTGCGGACATGGCGGTAGGGGTGTTGCGAATGTTCCACGTCAACATTCCAAACTGATAACCGCCGCGTGACCTGACGAAGATGCCGCTCACGCGCCACTTGCTTTTGGGCACGCGAAGTGCGATCTGCCCGTCTTCGCGAATCGTGTAGGGAGACATCGCGTTGAGATCGATGTCATCGTCTGCATCGCTTGCGGCGACCTGCGTCGTTGCAGAAGATGCCGAAGCGGCTGGTGCCGAAGCAGCTGGTGTCGAAGCAGCTTTGCCGCCCAGCTTCGCGGCGGCGTCGAGGAAGCTTTCGTGCTCCGGAATCGCGTAGCTGGTGATGAGCGGGATGTAACATGCCCGATCGATGGCAGTTCCGGTGGGCTTAAGAATTCCGACGACTTTCCAACGTTCTTTATGCACATCGTCGGCGTTTCCGCCGTGCTCGAGCCAGATGTCGTCGCCGATCTTACAGTTCGCCTCAGTCGCGACATCCGCGCCGATGACGGCCTGAAATTTTCTGGGATGAAACGCAGTCCCACTCGCCAATTCCAATTGTCGGCCGGCGCGATACTGAAAGGCTCTGCCTTCGGGAAGTTTCGCCCCCGTATCGTCAACACCTAGAAACGTCGGCGTCGTTGCGATGATGCGAAAGCCCTTATACGAATCTCCAACAGCAAACGGCACGGCCCAGCGGACGAATTGGCGCTGCCTTCCGCTCAGATCTTCGAACACGGCATACGGTATCGTCCCCTGGGCCGTGCCGATGCCGTAAACGGTATTGAGCACCAGTGTCAACTCCGAACCCTTGGGCCCGACGAGCATGTCGTAGCCGAAATCAGACTGCACGAGCAATCGTTCCGCTTCACGATTTACAACCATCACCACGACGGCGAGCGTCACGCCCAGCATCACCGAGAGAATCGTGAGCAGGGTGGAGAGCGACCGCTGCTGCGCTTGTTTGAATAGGAGTTGAAGGAAGGACATGTGATTTGTAGGACGAAGCGTTTCGCGAATCGACGGCCAGGATTGTTTTAGTCGGATTTGTTTCTATCCACCCCCTGCTCGATTGATATCTGCCAGATCTACTACTCGCGCCAAGCTGTTGGCGATCGCGCGATCGTGCGTGACGATCAGCAACGCAGTTTCCGCCTCCTTGCACAGTCGGCACATCAGCCCCAGCACCTGGTTCGCGTTGGTTTGATCGAGCGAACCCGTCGGCTCGTCCGCGAGCACGAGTCGCGGGCGATTCGCCAGTGCACGCGCCACCGCAACGCGCTGTTGCTGCCCGACCGAAAGTTTCGCCGGGACGTGATGCATTCGCGACGTCAGGCCGACCTCGCCAAGGAGATGCTGTGCCCATGCCTTGTCGGGCTTCCGGCCGGTGAAACTCATTCCAAGAAGCACATTATCCAAGGCCGAGAATCCGGGGAGCAGATGGTGCGTTTGAAACACGTAGCCGATTGATTGCCCTCGAAACCGGTCGCACTGGGCTTCGGAAAGCGTCGTGAGATCGATGACGTCAGTCCCAGTTGTGCATATCAACACCCGCCCGGAATCCGCCCGGACGATTCCCGCAATGACGTGCAGCAAGGTCGTCTTGCCTGAGCCCGACGAGCCGATCAGTGCAACGTGTTCTGACTTATCGATCGAGAACGACGGCACGTCGAGAATCTCCGACACCGTGCCTTCAGGCGCGACGAAAGACTTGCGAACTTCTTGAAGCTGGAGGAACACGGGTTTTCACAATACAGGATGAAGGCGATTTGCAACACAGTTGCGATAGGCAAAGGACCGAACTTGGTGGAAACACGATGACGATGCCCAGTGAAGACCCCCTGTCCCGCCGATAATCAGTGTTATGTTAAGTTGAAGAGTAAGGCCGGGTCATCCGCGTTTTCGCCGACAATTGCAGGCGAATTTCAACTAAACGTCCAGGTTCTTCACTTCCAGCGCATGGTCCTCAATAAACTGTCGGCGGCGTTCAACGTCCTCGCCCATGAGCACACTGAACAGACGCTCCGCCTCGGCAGCCTCGTCCATCGTCACCCGCATCAGCACTCGCTTGGTCGGATCGAGCGTCGTTTCCCAAAGCTGATCGGGGTTCATTTCGCCCAGCCCTTTAAACCGCTGAATGTCGTCGATCGAGTCCCGAGCAAGGTTGAAAATTGATTCCAGCAATTCGCCGACACCCGCGACCTCGGTCACCTGATTGCCTGTGTGCAAGGCGTATTTGGTGCGAAGTTTCTCGCCGCTGACAGATTCTTCCTGCGTCAGGAAATAGTCGTCAATCGGCAGGCCGATTTCGGCCAGTTGCACGAACACGCGCTCAAGGTCTTTGACTTCGTGAAGCTCCTGGACTTTGACGGGCGAAGGCGCTCCGGGCTCTGGCACGAGAACGTTGTTCGTAACACCCAGTTCAACGAGGGTGGCCTGAAGTGCGTCGGCGTCGCCGTGGATGAAATGCTCCGTGCCCTCGATGAGCACGCGATAAGTGGGCAGATGGCCGTCCTTACGCTGACTTAGGAACCGCGCAAAGTCGATCCCGCGTCGCTGAACGATGTGAACGAGTTCCTGCAGCTTGGTCAGAACCTCAAGCACGTCGGCCAGCGGTTTTTCACTCAGCTTTTTAAGTTCATTACCGTCGTCGTCACGAATCTCAAGCGACGTGCCTTCGAGCGTCATGTCTGTCAGCACCTGACGAAGCGCCTGATCGTCAAGCAGATACGTATCTTTCGATCGCCGGCGCATTTTATAAAGCGGCGGCTGCGCGACATACACCTTGCCATTTTTTATCAGAGCATACATGTGCCGAAAAAAGAACGTCAGCAAAAGGGTGCGGATATGGCTTCCGTCGACGTCGGCGTCGGTCATGATGACGATCTTGTCGTAACGTCTTTTCTCGACATCAAAATCGTCTCGAATCCCCGCCCCGATCGAGCTGATGATCGCACGAATTTCCTCGTGATTCAGCATCTTTACGACAGTCGCCTTTTCCACGTTGAGCAGCTTTCCACGAAGCGCCAAGATCGCCTGCACGTTGCTGTCACGGCCCTGCTTCGCACTGCCACCGGCCGAATCACCTTCGACTAAAAACAGTTCCGTCTCATCTCGATTTTTGCTTCGGCATTCAGACAACTTGCCGGGCAAACCGCCGCCGTCCAGGGCCGTCTTGCGACGCGTGAGTTCGCGTGCCTTGCGAGCCGCCTCGCGCGCTTCGGCGGCGACGACGCCCTTCTCAAAAATCAGTCGCGCTTCCTTGGGGTTCTCTTCAAGATACGCGCCGAGTTTTTCGTTGACCGCCGTCTGCACGAAGCTTTCGACTTCCGGATTAAGCAGCTTGTCCTTTGTCTGCGACTCAAAGCTCGGCTCGGGAATTTTCACGGAGATGATTGCGACCAAACCTTCGCGCAGGTCGTCGCCGCTGGGCTTTACGTCCTTGACCCAGTTGTTTTTCTCCGCGTGTCGATTAATCGCGCCGGTCAGCGCGGTTTTATAGCCCGACAAATGCGTGCCGCCGTCGTGGTTGTTGATGTTGTTGGCGAAGCTGAGAATCGTTTCGCTGTAGCCATCGTTGTATTGCATCGCCACATCAACCACGAGCCGCTGGACGAGGTCTTCTTTGCTGAAACAGATGACCGTACCGATGGGACTCTTGCCCTCGTTGAGGTGATGAACGTATTCAAGAAGGCCCTTTTCGAACTTGTATTCCTCACGTCGGCCGGTGCGTTCGTCTTCGAAAGCGATCGCGACGCCCGCATTGAGGTACGACAATTCGCGCAATCGAGTCGCGAGTGTTTCGTAAGTGAAATTGACGTCTGGAAAAAGCGATGTGTCGGGCTTGAAGCTGACTTTTGTTCCGCTCTTGGTGGATTTACCGACGACGCGCAGGTCTTCAGATTTTCGACCCGCCGCGAAGGCCATGTGGTAAATCTGCGAGTCGCGCGAAACGTCGACCGTCAGCCATTCGCTGACGAAATTCACGACCGACGCGCCCACGCCGTGCAGGCCGCCGCTGGTCTTGTAGGCGCTCGTGTCGTTGTGCTCGAATTTTCCGCCCGCACCCAGTGTGGCGAGCACGACTTCGACCGTCGGCTTTTTCTCAGTCGGGTGGATGCCCACCGGAATACCGCGGCCGTCGTCTTCGACCGTGCAGCTTCCGTCGGCGTTAATCCGCACGGTGATGTTTTTGCAAAAACCGGCGAGTGCTTCGTCGATGGAGTTGTCAACGATTTCATAGACCAGGTGGTGCAGGCCGCGAATGTTGTAGCCGCCTATGTACATGCCCGGACGAGTCCGAACGTGCTCGACATCATCAAGAACCTTGATGTCAGAGTCGGTGTAGGCTTGGCTGTCGGCTAGATTTTTGGCTTGGGATTCGGCGATATCAGTCATTGCGTCTGACTCCGTGACACGAACAAATTGTGTCGAATTGCCCGCTTCATCGGACTTCGATTTTCGACCCGCGTAGTATCGCATAAAAGCTCTTGATATTCACGCGCCGCAACTGAAAATCGGCTACACTTTCCTGCTCAAGGGATCATGATTAAATCGCACGCAAAATCGGTCCGGCTCGCCGCGCTCGCCGCTCTTTTGGGCTCGACGTTTTTCGTGCCGGCAAGCCCATCGCCGGGCGAATCAGGTTCGGCCGCAGAGATCACATCTGTGCCGCCGAGTCACGAATTCGCCGACCAATTTCGTGATTTGCTTGCAAACGATCCCGCAGTTCGCATCGCGGCCCGGACCTCGCTCGAACAGGCCGGACCGCGCGCCGCCCAGGCTCTGCGCGGCGCGCTGAAGCACCCTTCTCCCATCGTTCGCCGGGAGGCATCGCGTTTGATCGACCTCTTGCCCCGGAACATTCCCGGCGATTCGCCCGGGGTCGTCGCCATCCTTTCGAGTTTTGGTCAGAGCACGCCCGAACTCCGGCGCGAACTGATCGGCCGATTGTCGACTCTTCCATCCGATCAATCTCAGCCCGTCCTGATGCGGCTGTTGCTCAGCGAGCCCGAAGGCATGGCAAGCTGGTACATAGCGACGGTGCTCATGCGAACGGTCTCACGCGAACAGGCTAACGCACTCGCAGCCGTCGATCGCGGAACCGCATCCGCACCCTGCTGTTTTCTCGCCGGCTGGGCACTTCGCCATCAGGATCGACCCGCCGCCAGAGAACTTTTTCAGATCGCCCAATCTCGTGCGACAATGTTGACTTCCGACTCGCAAGTGCTCCTTCGACTCGCCAACCAGATCATTACAGAGATGGATACGCGTGCAGGAAATTTCAACGACGCGCTCGCGCGGATGCGGCAATCGCGCGACAGGCCACGGACGGGGCGGAGTTCGGTTGAGGATGTGAGGGTCGCAAAGGCGATGCGCGAATTCGCCGCGCGCGAGATACTTCTCTATCAGGCCCGTCACGGCATTTCAGATCAACTCGCGGGCGATCTGTTTGCGACCTTCCCCGCGACTTACGCGAAAGATGTGATTCCAGTCTGGGCCGCCGTGCTGCAAAAAAGCAGAAGCTTGCGACTGCTCGGCGACGCGATGTACTCATTCATCGACTCGCTTGCGTCCCGCAACAGGTTGAAAAGGGAGGCGGTCGAAGTCCTGATGTCGCTCGAACAGTTTGGTCGGGCACGCGCTTTCATGGAGCGTTTTCCAAATCCAAATCGACAAGGCATCGACGTTTCGCTTCTCTTTGCAACAATGCTCGAGCACCGTCAATCCGGCAACTTGCAGAGCGAGCGCGACGCCATTTCCAGACTTCGCCCGCTGATCAACATTGAGGCTCAATTCGGCACGAGCCGCGATGATCCAATGGAAGTTCCACGCGTTATCACCGGTGCCGACTACCGCATTTCGCTCGCCGCCAGGATGATCGATATCTCTGCAAAGCTGAACGAGCTTGATCAGGCGGCAGCGCTTATTGACGAGCTGACCGTCAATCAACCGATCGCAAACTCTCCGCTTCTCACCGAGGCGAGCGAAGTTATTCCGGCGCTGATCAAGCTCGGCCGCGCGGAAGACGCGAAATCGCTTTTTGAAAAGCGATACGAGAAGTTAATCGCAGACATCGCGCGTTCGCCCGAGCACCCGATGTTGCTGAACGAAACCGCATGGCTTTGTGCCATCGCCAAGAATAACCTGACCGAAGCGCTCGTATTCGCGTCGCGCGCGGTCGAAATCGAACCACGCGCTGCCGGTTTCATCGATACGCTTGCTCTGGTGATATTTGAAATGGGAGATGTTGACGGCGCGATCAAAATGCAGCGCCGGGCGCTGGAACTCGAACCCAACAACGTTGAATTATCGGATCGCTTGAAGCAGTTCGAGTCGCATCACAAGTAACCGCCCTACTTCAGATACGCGGGATATTTAAAGTTGGCGATGAAAAGCTGCGTCGTATTGTCGGCAGTTCGCTTGCTACTCCACATGAGCATTTTCCCGTCGGGGCTGAAGACCGGAAGAATGTCTGCACCGGGCGTATAGGTGATTCGGATCGGGCGCGATCCGTCGGGCCTCATCATGAAAAGTTCGTAATTGTCGTGACCGATCTTGCTGGAGGCGTAGATGATGGCGCGCGTGATCGGGTGCCAGCTCGGCCCCCAATTCAGATGGCCGTCTGCGGTCAGTTGAGTTTCGCGCTCGACGCCGACAATGTTTCCTGCGCCGTCAAACTTCAGCACGGCCGTATAGATCTGCAGCGCCTTATCGCCGCTGCGATCCGACCTGAAAAGAATCCGCTTGCCGTTGGGGCTGAAGAACGGCCCACCGTCGTAGCCGGGCTTATCGGTGATTCGAATGACGTCAGTCCCATCCGCCCGCATCGTGTATATGTCAAGATCACCGTCACGGTCGCTCGTGAACACGATGTGTTTGCCGTCGGGGCTGTAGGTGGCCTCCGCGTCGTACGCGTTGTTGCTGGTGAGCTTGTGCCGGGCGAGATCGACGCCGCGTGTAGGGTCGGCCGCGGCGATGGCGCTTTGCCAGCCGTCGGCACGAAAAATTTCCATCCCCTTCTCGAAGTTCCACTGATACGTACCGCTGCCGCGCTGAAAACCGGGCGCGGTTTGAGGCGCGAGTGCGTTGCCCGCGGTCGAAGAAAAAATCAGCGTGTTGCCGTCGGGTGAAAAGTTTCCGCACGTGCTTGCGGAGTTCGAAGGGCTGACTCTTACCGGCCTTGAAAGGCCAACGACTTCCGGGCCTTCGCGAATCACGCGAGCGATATACATCTGATATTGCCTCTCGCCCGGCGGGGTTGCTTGAAACACAACCCAGTTGCTGTCGGCACTGAAGTAACCTTCACCCGCCCTGCCGAAGCCCGTGGTCAATTGCCGAATTCCAGAAAGTGTATCGGCTTCGGTTCGTATTCGCCCGGCACATCCTCCTGCAAAAGCCAGAGTGATGCAGAAGCTGATCAGCACTAAAATCGGACGACGTCGCAATGCGGTAATCATGGACGGCACATGATAGGACAACTGCAGGCTTTAACCACGTACTGGCCCTAACGGATCAGAAACTGCTATCGTCGATCATTCAGAGGACCTGCAGGCTCCCACTGCACGCGCGACGCGCCAACTGTCATGCCCGTTGCGAAGGCAAGATCGACCTGGGCGATCTGATATTCTGTGATCGCGTTCACCAGTGAACTCTGCGCGCTCGAGAGGTTGGTCTGTGCGTCGAGCACCTCCGTGCTGGTTCGCAGGCCAAGGTCAAACTGGCGAATTTCCGCATCAAGAAGGCGCTGGCTCAGGCTCACTCGACGTGTCGCGGCGGCGACGCGCCTGCGGTTGGCGTCGATCTGATCCGTCGCCGCCAGCACTTCCTGCCTGACTTGGAGCAGCCGCTGCTGTTTGGTCGAAAGCAATTGAGTTCGCCTTGCGAGTGCCGAGCGAAGACGAGAGCGTGCCGCACGATTGCCAATCGGAATCTCGACCTGCAATCCCACACGATTATCAATAAAATCCCACTCGGCGATCATGTCAAATGCGTCGGGAAGCGTGTCGCCAAGGCCATTCACATTGAACGTGTAGTCGAGATTCACAAGCGGCAAGAGGTCATTTCGGGCTGCGCCGATGGTGGCGGTCTGCTGGGCGATCTGCAGCTCGGCATCGAGCAACTCCATGCGATTCGACTGCGCGAGTCTTAGCAGTTCGTCCTGGTCAATGCGAAGTTCGATCGCGGCGGGCGGCGAATCGGTGACCAAAATCGTAGGACTTTCCAGCGGCAACTCCGGGTCGTTCAAAATTCGCTTCAGCTCCCGCTGCCGATCTCGAAGTTGATTTTCGGCAATGATGATCCGCTCAAGATTGTCCGCGACGCCCGACTCGGCGCGAATCACCTCGATCTCGGCGGCTGCCTGCGCGCGGACGCGGCGGTTCGCACGCTCGAGCTGCGCCTCTGCAAGATCGAGCTCCTTCAGTCGCACTTTCAGCTCTTCACGCGCGGCGTAAACTCGCCAATACCCACGATCAACCGACGCCAAAACCCGAATGACTTGCAGCTTGGTCGCAGACTCAGACCGCTGCGTGTTGTAATATGCCGCCCGAATTCGCTCGGCATTCGAGTCAGTTCCAGCGCCGCGAAGCAGCGGCTGTTGAACGTTGATCGCCAGGTCGCTCGTGAAACTTAGCGGCCTGTTTTGGAATTGGTTGTCAGACTCATTTCGCCCTATCGGAACCGACATCGTGATGAACCCGCCCGTACGAAGCGGCACGCGAATGCCCGGCGTGAGGTTCACGGTTTTCACGCTCGAGCCCTGCAACTGCGAATCCGTCGGCGTGTCGAGAACCGCGAAGTTGAACGACGTCGTGAAGGTCGATTCGAACTGTGCCTCGGCCTGGGTTATTTCGTAAGACGCGATCAGCGGATCAAGCTTCGACACCACGAGATCAAGATTGTTCCGCAAAGCGGTCACGCGCGCGTCGGCCAGGCTCAGTCGTACCTGCGCGACTGGAATCGCGGTGGGCTTGGTGGTGGGCAAAGTTGTCGGCGTGGTGGTCGGCGTGGTGGCGTCGGCCGTGACAGGCTGAAGCAAAAGCGGATCGATCGATCGAAGCAGTGACTTGGGCACGAGCTGTTCGCCGGTGCCGCCTTTGCCGAAGTCTTTGTTGAATACAGAGCAGCCGCAAATGGTGAGGGCCGAGCACAGCGAGACAATAAAGACGGTGGAAGTGCGAGTCATAGAGAAGTTATTCGTGCCTGAGTGCGTCGATCGGGTCAAGACGCGCGGCCTTGATCGCGGGGAACATACCAAACACAAGGCCGACGACGGCGCTGAAGCCGAAGGAAAGCGCGATCGCCCACGGCGGGATCGTCGCATCAGCCAGACCGGCGGCGGGAATGCGTGCGACCGCGGCGACTAGTGTCTGACCAATCGCCAATCCGACGAGTCCGCCGATGAGGCACAGAACGACCGCTTCAATAAGAAACTGAAGCAGTATCGCACCCGGTCGAGCGCCGACTGCTTTCCGCAGACCGATCTCACGCGTGCGCTCAGAGACTGAGACCAGCATGATGTTCATGATGCCGATTCCGCCGACCAGAAGAGAGATGGCGACAATGCCCGTCGCGACGGCGGTGATGGCAAGTGCGATGCTGTTGAATTGTTGAACGAAGCGCTCGATGAACTCCACGCGAAAATCGTCCGGCTCTCCGACAGAGATGCCGCGCTTCTGTCGCATGTAAAATTGAACTTCCGCGACGGCTTCGGGCGCGGCGTCGGTCGAAACCGCCTGTGCGATCACAAACGTCCCATTGAACGGCCTCATCCGGTGGATCGTGTTGAACGGAACGTACACCTCAAGGTCTTCAGAGCCGTCGCCGAGAAATGTCGATTCGCGCGCCGCCTCGACGATGCCGATCACGGTGAAACGCTGGCCGTCGATGAGCATGGATTGACCGGTCGGATCGCGATCCATGCCAAGGCGGTCCTGCAGTTTCGGTGTGATGAGCGCGACGGGCCTGGCTTGCTGCGTGTCTATGAGGCCGAACGGCCTGCCGACGGTGACGAATCGGTTTTCGATCTCATGCCAAGGCGGCTCGATGCCCGAGACTTGAACGTCTTCATTTTTTGTCCCGAAGCTGACAGGCATCTGCGTCCGCATGTTCCGCGTGAACGATTCGACGCCCGGGGCGAACGCGAGCATGCCGTCGAACAGTTCGGGTTCGAGCCGTTTAAATGGGACATTCGCGCGGCGGCCGCCCCAGTCGGGCCGTGCGGGAAAAACGAACATCTTACGCGTGCCGAAAGATTCAAACTCGTTAAGTACGCGCTTCTGCAGCCCGGTCAATGCGGCCACCACTGTGCTGACCGACGCGACGCCGATGACGATTCCAAGCGTCGTAAGTATCGATCGCAGTTTGTTGGTCCAGACCTGCCCCAGCGCAAGCACGACGCTCTGATAGATGAGCACGACAAAAGACACCGGCCAGAGCAAAATTTTTGTGGGCGAAAATTTCATCGCGCCACCTCGGCCTCGGGCGGCGTGTGAACGAGTCGCGGCGCGGGCGTGTTGGGCGTGTCGCTCAATACCCGGCCGTCCTTCATGCGAACGATTCGCCTGGCATTGGCGGCGACGTCGGGCTCGTGCGTCACGATGATGATCGTCTGGCCGGTTGTATGCAGGCCTTCAAACAGATCTAGAATTTCCTCGCTCGTGCGTGAGTCGAGGTTGCCCGTGGGTTCATCGGCCAGGAGAATCGCCGGGTTGTTGACCAGCGCTCTCGCAATGGCGACGCGTTGACGCTGCCCGCCGGAGAGTTGGTTCGGACGGTGATGAACGCGGTCTGACAGGCCGACGCGATCGAGTGCGGCAAGTGCCCTCGCACGACGTCCGAACCACCCGCCGTCAGAATAAACCAGCGGCATCTCGACATTCTTCGCCGCACTCCAGCGCGGCAGGAGTTCGAAGGATTGAAACACGAATCCGATCTTGCGATTGCGAACGACCGCGAGCTGACTGGCTGACATCTTCGACACCAACTCACCGCCCAGCTCGTAGGTTCCGCTTGTGGGTTTATCGAGGCAACCCAGGATGTTCATGAGCGTGCTCTTGCCCGAGCCGCTGGTGCCCATGATGGCGACATATTCGTTGGTATCGATGTCGAGGTCTACGCCGTCGAGCGCGCGAATTTCCTCGCCGCCGACGCGGTAGTGCTTGGTGATGTTGCGAAGTCGAAGGAGCAAGGTCGTGGCTTAGTTGGCGGGTCTGCTTGCTGCAGTGGTGAAGGTGGCAGTCGCATTGGAAGTCGTTATCGCAGAATCAAGTTCCACATCCTGATCCTGAGCAAGCGCCAGCAGAATTTT
>JBBQKP010000006.1:0-35924 GCA_038326995.1 Tepidisphaerales bacterium | reverse complement strand
TCGATGGCGTCGTCACCGGCGTCGCCCGATAGTAAGTCGTCACCGAAGCCGCCTTTGATGCTGTCATTGCCTTCTCCGCCCTCGCACTTGTCGTTGCCACCCTGGCCGTCGAGATGGTCGCTTCCGCGACCGCCCGAGAGGTAATCTCGGTTGCTGCCGCCCAGGAGAAAATCGTTGCCGGCGTCGCCTTTGATGGAGTCGTTACCCAGGCCGCCGTCGACGGAGTCGTCGTTCGAGCCGGCACTAATTTTGTCATTGCCGTCGTCGCCGCGGATGTTGTCTTTGCCGTTACCGGTAACGATGGTGTCATTGCCCGCGCCGCCCGATACGTTGAACCGGAAATTCAGATTGCCGCGTGCCTGTTTGACTTCGAACTTGTCATCGCCGTTGCCGAGGGCGACGTTGACACGCCGCACACTAGACAGGTCGAATCTGAACTCACGGGCGGCCGAGCCGGTACCGACGCTGACGACCACGCGAGTGCCGTTGTTCGAGTTGAGCTGGACCGTGATCGCATCAGCATTATTCGTGCCTTCAATAATGAGTGACCCCACTGAGGAGAGTCGAGCGCTGGCGGAGAGGAGTTTTCGAGATTCCAGCGCGTCAACAACGGAAGAGATTGCAGAAGAAAGAACTTTGCTCGACTTGGAATAGCTCATGGGACGGATCTCCGAATTGTAGAGGTTTCGATTTGTGTTTCGTGTAAGGACCTTGGCACGGCTAGGCATCAGGCCACGACAAAGAAAAACTTACGATTGGCATAGCCAGACGGCAAGTTTGGTAAGATTTTTGAAATAGGGTGTGTGCGGGTGGCTTGTCAGACACCGGGCTTTTCGATCTGACTTTCAGTTTTTCGGACTATTGGAGGAATTTCAATGATTTTTTGGTTGATTGGCGTGGGCGCGACCGATATTATGCATCAGGTACGGCGGTCTGAAACGTTCGAGATTGCCAGGTCAACTACGGGGCCGAACCGATAAGTCACTTTCGGGAAAAGGCCGCTCGTTCTGATGAAGCTCGCCACGTCGAGAACTGATGAACGGGATAGGGACAAGTTCCCGCGACCAAGAACAACGCAAGGCGTTCGAACGTCGTCGGCCACCAGATGAACCCGCTTCAAAGCGTCGGGTTCGTCCCCAACAGCCATGACCCGGACACGACGCTTTCGGTCTGTCGTACTTGAAACAAAAACGCACGACGATCATCGCTGATCGTCGTGCGTCGTTTTTAGAGAGCTGGTTTTAGGACGATTCTTACCCGACCACGATCTTTCGCGGCTGAGGCAACTCTTTCTTGTTGATCGAGATGTGTAGGACGCCCTGATCGAGCTTCGCGGATACGTCGGCACTGGTGTGATCGACGGTCGTGGGCAGGGCGAAGCTACGCGTGAATCGGCCGAATCGGCGCTCATTGAGCAGGTATTCGTTGGGCGAGTCGGGGTTCTCGACGGGTTGAACGCGCTCGGCCGAAATCGTGAGCGTGTTTTTGTCGAGGGTCACGTCGAGCTGTTCGCGGGCGAATCCTGGAAGATCGACGACGACGTGAACGTGGGTTTTGTCTTCGTAGACGTCGACCCCGCCGAGCACGCGTGATGCGGAAGCGGAGGTTGAGACAGGTGATGAGACGGGTGATGAGACGGGTGATGAGGCCGATGGAGTGACTGGTGGTGATACCGGCGGCGTACCCGGTGATGCGTCGGCGTTTGTTACGGGCGGCGAGTCGACAGGAGCAGTGCCTGGCTGCGCCTGATTCTCGCCACTGGTTAGCTTGCCGAAGAACTCTTCGAGCTCGCGGGTGATCTGTTCGATGGGCAGTCGCAGTGCACCGGCCGACAGTGCACCAGACAGAATAGCGCGGGAAATCCGGGGTGGGAAGGGGAATGCGTTTGAGTAGGTCATGTGAGGTCTTCCTGAAAAGTGTTGCTTTGTCAGATTGTGACACGCGTCACGTCGACGGGATAGGTAAATCAAACGGCGTGCCAATCGAATTAGATGTAATTTCATGCGTTTTCTGCCGTTTTTTCACCCGTTTGCCGCTTTGACAGCTTTGCGCATGATTTGGGACGTGACGAATGTCAGCTTGACAGCAGGATTTCGGCTTTTTGCGGTCATCGGCCCGACCGCGGCGGGGAAGAGTGCGCTCGCCATGGCACTGGCCCGGCGAATCAACGCGGAAATCCTCTCGGTCGACTCCATGCAAGTCTACCGCCACATGGACATCGGCACCGCCAAGCCCAGCGCGGCCGAGCAGAGTGAGTTGCCACATCATCTGATCGACGTCGCGTTGCCCACAGAAAGTTTTGCCGTCGCACGGTTCGTCGAATTGGCGGATCAGGTCATCGAAAATGCCAGGAGCAGGCAAGTACCCTTGATCGCGGTCGGAGGGACGCCGCTCTATTTCAAGGCGCTTTTCCAAGGCCTATTCGACGGCCCGGCCGGCGATGAAGAACTCCGTCAAAATCTCTCCCAGATCGACCCGATCGAGCTCCATGCCAGGCTTGCCAAGATCGATCCGGAAACGGCACTTCGATTGCACGTCAACGACACACGGCGGGTCATCCGCGCGCTGGAGGTCTTCGAAATCACCGGGTCGCCCATCAGTACACTGCAGACGCAGTGGGCGGGATTGCCACGACATCATGCGACGTGGCTGGGCGTGACGGCGGAGAAGGAAATTCTCTCAAGGCGAATCAATGCTCGCGTGAAGCAGATGATCGACGCGGGCTGGGTTGACGAAGTGAGGCAACTGCAGGAACGGTTCATAACCCTGTCACCGACGGCCGGGGAGGCGACGGGGTACGCGCATCTTGCCAGACACCTTCGAGGCGAACTGTCGTTGGCCGACGCGATCGAGGAGATCAAAATCTTGACGCGTCAGTTGGCGCGGAAGCAGACGAAATGGTTTCGCCGATTTGAGAACGTGACGTGGTACAGCTCGGAAAATGATGCGGAGTCGGTGGCGAGATCGCTTGCATTGTGGTCGTGAGGTTTAATACGTTACCTTTAAATACATCTTTTCGGACGGTGACGCGGTTTAGAATTCTCGAAGTTGTTCATGGTTTTGGTGGCACCGGTCTCTGACCGGTGTCGACCACGGACCTCCAACCTGTGATTCAAAATAGACCTGAAAATCAGGGTCTTCTGACAACGCGCAGACCTCAAAAAGATGTGTGCAATCCGAAGGCCTAAGCACTGAGCATGAGGTGCAAGAGAACGTTCACATCAGGAGTGTCTAGTAGACGCGACGCAATTTTCGCTTGAAAATCGCCTGAACCATTGCAAATTGAATCACTCATCTATGGGGCAAACACCGAGGGTTATTGTGTTTCGAATGACCCAACCTAACATCTCGGGTCCTCAAGGAGATTAAATATGTCACACGTTGCGATTCTTTATTTTTCCGGTTTTGGCAACACACACCTGCTCGCGATGGCGGTGGAGCAGGGCGTCAATGACGGTGGCGCAAAGGCAAAGCTGCACCGCATTGAGGGGAAGGACATCGTCGAAGGGCGATATAAGAACGAAGCGGTGTTTGCAGACCTCGCCAAGGCGGACGGAATTCTCTTTGGCAGTCCGACGTATATGGGCGGACCGGCCGCGCAGTTCAAGGCCGTCGCCGACGCATCGGGCGGCGTGTGGATGTCGCAAGGCTGGAAGAACAAGCTGGCGGGCGGGTTTACACACTCTGGAAGCCTGAGCGGCGATAAGTTGTCGACGCTGCAGTATTTCGCCGTCCTGGCCGCCCAGCACGGCATGACCTGGATCAACCCAGCCGAGCTTTCCGACCCCAAAACCGGCATCAACCGCCTAGGCAGCTTCTCGGGCGTGATGGGCCAGACTGCTCCCACCTTCGGCCAGAAACCGCCCGAACTCCACGAAGGCGATCGCCAGACGGGCATCCTCTTCGGTAAACGGTTCGCGCAGCTGGTCGCGAAGTACGCGAAGTAGCAGCTCGAACGTCACAGTTCAGGAATCAGTGGTTCGCAAATCGACTCATTGAACGTCGAACGTTGAACGTCGTCAGGTCTTTCATGCTGGAAAAAAACCAAGATAACGGCGATCGAAGCTTGCTGGTTCAGCTTCTGATCCTGGCGGTACCGACGATTCTGCAGATGGCGAGTTACACGCTGATGCAGTTCGCCGACACGTACATGCTTTCGCTCGTGGGCGATATCGAAGCGACCGCGGCCGGTCAGGCGGGGGCGGTTCACTTTTCATTCCTTTCTTTCGGCTTTGGAATTCTCCTGCTCGTCAATGCGCTCGTGAGCCAGCACATCGGCGCGGGCAAGCCGGGTTTGTCCGGGCGATATCTCTGGCAAGGCATGTATGTCGCTATCGCCTATGGATTGCTGACCGCGCTGCTCTCGTTTGTTGCGCTTCCCATGTTCCTGATGCTCGGCCATGAGCCCGTCCTGGCGAAGCTGGAGGCGGAATACTTCATCGTCCTGGCGATCGCGGGCGGCGTGAAGCTGATGGGCACTGCCCTGACGCAGTTCATGATCGGCGTGGGCAAGCCTTTTGTCGTGCTTGTCTCCGCCGTCATCGGCTGCCTCATCAATTTGTTTTTCAACTGGCTCTTGATCTACGGCAACTGGGGCTTTCCCGAACTGGGCGTCCTGGGGGCCGCCCTCGCGACCGCGGCGGCGATGGTGGTCGAGCTGCTGATCCTCGTCGGTTATGTGTTCACCAGCCGATGGGTGCAGGCGTTCTCGCCCAAAGATTTCAAACTTCGCACAACAGAAATGTTCGAGCTCCTGAAAATGGGCACGCCCGTGGGCTTCGCGTTCTCGGCAGAGGTGATGGCGTGGACGCTTTTCAACGTCTGGGTGATCGCCACTTTTGGCACCGACGCGATGAAGGGGAACAACTATGCCTTCCGATGGATGCTGACGAGTTTCATCCCGATGATCGGCATCGGATCGGCCGTCACCGCGCTGGTGGGCCGGCAGTTCGGCGCCGGCAATCGCCAAAACGCCATCCATGTCGCACACATCGGCTTCGCGATGGCGGCGTGCTACATGCTGGCGTGGGGCGTCGTCTTTCTGTTTTTCGGCCAGTCACTCATGGCTCTGTTCACCGACGACGCCAACGTGATCAAAGTCGGCACGACGATTCTCATGTTCATGGGCGCTTATCAGATTCTCGACGCGATGTACGTCGTCTACAGCGGCGCTCTTCGCGGCATGGGCGATACGCTCGTGCCCTCACTCGTGATGATCGGCCTGAACTGGTCGCTGGTCGTGTGCGGCGCGTGGCTAATTGCGATTTACTTTCCTCAGCTCGGCCCGGGCGGGCCGTGGACAATGCTCTGCTTCTACGGCATATGCGTCGGCGCGTTCATGCTGCACCGTGTGATGCGTAACGCGTCGCGATTGAATCCGATTGCGGTTGTCGCGTAAGCTTTCGCGTTCACCATGGAACAAGCCGACGCCAAAAAGACGGACTACAAGAAATCGCTTAACCTGCCCGACACCGCATTCGCGATGAAGGCGGATTTAACGAAAAACGAACCCGCCCGACTCAAAAAGTGGCAGGATTCAAAGCTCTACGACCGAATCCTCGAATCGCACGCGGCCGACCCGCTGTTCGTGCTTCATGACGGCCCGCCGTTCGCGAACGGCGACATCCACATCGGTCACGTCATCAACAAAACACTTAAGGACATCGTCCTGCGATTCAAAACCATGTCGGGCCGACGCGCGCCATACGTACCGGGATGGGATTGCCACGGCCTGCCGATCGAGCAGAAAATTCAGGACGAGCTCGGCCCGAAATATCGCGACATGTCCACTGCCGACCTTCGGCAAAAATGCTTCGACTACGCGCAGGGCTTCGTCCAGAAACAAAGCGTTCAGTTCCAGCGCATGGGCATCCTTGGCGACTGGGAAAACCCATATCGCACGATGGCCCCGGCCTACGAGGCACGCGTGCTCGAGGTCTTCGCGCGATTCGTCGAAAAGGGTCTGGTCTACAAGCAGCTCAAGCCCGTGCAATGGTCGATCGAGAATCAGACCGCTCTGGCGGACGCGGATTTGGAATATAAAGACGTCGTCGATACCAGCGTGTTCGTCGCCTTCCCCGTGGCCAACCCCGGCGCGTTCAAGACCAAGTTCGACATTCGCGTCAATGCAAAGTGCGCGTTCCTGATCTGGACGACCACGCCCTGGACGCTGCCGGCCAATCTCGCGATCGCCGCCAACAAGACCGTCAACTATTCCTTCGTCCGCTACGACCAGAACGAACAGAGCGTCGTCGTTGTGGTCGCGAGTGAGTTGGTTGAAAAAGTTTTTTCAAAGCAGAAGGACATCTCGTTTCAGGTGCTGGGCACGACGACGGGCGCGGAGTTGGAAGGAATCGAATACACGCACCCGTTCATCGAGCGAACAGGCAAACTCGTGACGGCGGATTATGTCACCACGACCGACGGCACGGGGTTGGTGCACACCGCGCCCGGCCACGGCGAGGAAGATTACGCGACGGGCCGCGCGAACGGGCTCGAAGTCTATTGCCCCGTCCTGGCCAACGGCCGATACGACAGCAGCGTGCCGAACTGGCTCGCGGGCCTGCGCGTGTGGGAGGCGAACGCACTGATCATCGAAAAGCTGAGCGAGCTCGGCTATCTCTTCGCAAAAGAAGCGTATCCGCACAGCTACCCGCACGACTCACGCTCGAAGAAGCCGACGATCTACCGCGCGACCGAGCAGTGGTTCATCAAGGTCGGGCAGGGCGAAGGCTCGCTGCGCGAGCGTGCGCTGAATGCGGCGAAGAATGACATCACGTTCTATCCCGAATGGGGCCGGGCGCGGTTGACGGGCATGCTCGAATCGCGGCCCGACTGGTGCGTGTCGCGTCAGCGTGCGTGGGGTTTGCCGATCCCGGTTTTCTACAACCAGCAGGGCACGCCGCTGCTCACACCCGAAAGCGTCCGCGCCGTCGCGGCCTCATTCGCCCAGCACGGCAGCAACGCGTGGTTCACACTCTCGCCCGAAAAACTGCTGGGCGACTACGACCCGGGCACAGAATTTCCGAAGAATGAACTTCGCAAAGAGAAGGATATTTTTGATGTGTGGTTCGAAAGCGGAAGCTCATGGCACGCCGTTGTTGATGCGCGTAGTGATCTGAGCGGAGAGCTTTCTCAAGGCGACCAACATCGGCAGGCCGATCTCTATCTCGAAGGATCAGACCAGCACCGCGGCTGGTTTCAGTTGTCACTTCTCTCGGGATTGGGCGGAAGCGGCGAAGCACCATACAAGGCGGTGCTGACGCACGGATTCGCCGTCAAACCCGACGGCACGAAAGTGAGCAAGAGCGACAAGGAATACGTCAAGGCCGTCGAGGAAATCGAACGCCACGGCGCGGATCTGCTTCGCCTGTGGGTCAGCAGTGTCGACTACCAGACCGACATGCCCATCAGCCCCAAAGCATTGCAGGAATTCGGCGACAAGTACCGGAAAATTCGCAACACGATTCGATATCTCCTCAGCAACGTCAACGACTTCGACCCGGCGACAAACAACGCATCCATTGAAGCGTTCTCGCTGGATGCGTGGATGCTTCGAGAGCTTTACGTGCTGTATGAAGGCGTCTATCGCGCGTACGACGAATACAAATTTCACGTCGCGTTCAGGCTCATCCACGACTTCTGCAACGTGCAGATCAGCGCGATCTACGGCAGTGCGATGAAGGATCGGCTCTATTGCGACTCGCGCAATTCTCCCGCCCGCCGCCGCACGCAAACGGTGATGTACGAATGTGCGGTCACGCTGATTAAGCTGATCGCGCCGGTGTGTGTCTTCACGGCCGACGAGGCGTGGGAGCACTTGCCCGCCAATCGCGAATCTGCTGACAGCGTGCACCTCACGCGGCTTGCCGAGCCGATCATGCCGGAGTTCAAAAAGAACGTCGTGATCGCGTTCGACGAGTTGCTCAAGCTGCGCGATCAGGCCTTACTACAGCTCGATGCGCTGAAGAAGTCGGCGGCGCTGAACAAGGCGGGCGAGGCCGAGGTGATCTACGTCGTGAAGGACCAAGAGACAAAGCTGGAACTGTCACGGTTCGGCGCGGACCTCGAAGACGCCTGCGGGTGCGGGTTCCACTCGATCGAAGTCGACGCGAGCGCTTCCGAGACTTCGGTGCGAATCATCGACAGGCGCGGCGACTACACGCTGTGCGCGCGAAGCTGGAAGCGCCGGCCTGATGTCGGCTCTGATCCGGACTATGCCGATCTTTCCGCCCGTGATGCTCTGGTCGTTCGCGTCAGCAGCACGGACGCTTAAGATCAAATAGTGGACGACCTGATCGAGTGGTCACGCGGTCACTTCGGCATCTGGTTCAGTGCGTGGTAAAGCGCAATGCCGCTGCTCGTCGCCAGGTTCATGCATCTCTCGCCCGGCGCTTGTGGGATCGCGACGGTTCGGTCGGCGTGATGTAAAAGCACGGCCGGGTCGATGCCGCGGGTTTCGCTGCCCATGCACAGCACATCGCCTGCTGAAAATCGCACGTCGAACAAACTGTGCTTCGCGTCGGAATCAAAAAACCAGCACCGGCCGACATCGATCACTTTGAAAAATGCGTCGGCGTCGTCGTGAACGGTCAGCCGCAATCTCGGCCAGTAATCCATCGCGCTGCGGCGAAGCTGTTTGTCATCCAGCACGAATCCGAGCGGGCGAATGAGATGCAGGGACGTGCCGGATGCGACGCACGTTCGCGCGATGTTGCCGACGTTGGGCGCGATCTGCGGATGAAATAGCGCGAGCGAAAACGAATGCGGGGCGAGCACCTTCACGACTTGACCACTTTCGCCATGCGATCGACTTGAACGACGGCATCATGATCGACGCACATCGCGGTCAGGCGGCCGTCCTTGTTGATGACGCACGCGGTATCGATCAGCGTCATCATGTGCCCGCGCACAGGCCTCATCACGTCGAGCCCGCCGTCGCGATGCTGAGGCGCGTAGTTGACGACGGGCGTGTGCCCGAAGAAGGCGCGACGCTTCCACACTTTGGGCTCGGCGATTTCACGGATTTGCCATCGATGCCACAGAACGCGGTGGCAAAACGCCGGATCAGAAACGAGCGACGCGGCGTTCTCAGGCGAGTTGTCCACCTCGCCCGGCCACCACGCGTGCGAGACGAAGAGGTCATCTTCGGCGATGAGAAGTGGCAAGTTGTGAATGAACTTTTTATGAGAACGCGGCACGGCCGAGCGGACCATCTCGAGCAGTCGCTTGGTCCGGCGCTCTCGTTCCAGTTCCAGGTCGGTGTATTCCACGCCGTAGCTCATGAGCGTGCGATCGAGTCCGTGATCGAGAAACCACACGCACGCCGCCAGCGGATCAAACGCGCCGTTTTCCCCGGCCTTCCATTCGTCTGAAAGAATCAAGTCCAGCACATCGTCGTGGTTGCCTCGCACGAAACGGGCATTCTTCAGGCCGATAAGATAGTCGATGACACCCTTGGAATCGGGGCCGCAGTTGACGAAGTCGCCGACGAAGATCAGCTCGGCGTAGATGTCGCGTTTGCGCACTTCTTTTACGAGTGTCTGAAGCTGCCTCAGCATGCCGTGTACGTCGCCGATCACCCATCGCATAACACATAAGTGTGCGGGCAGAGAAGGGTGATGACAAGGGACTAATTAGGTGCGTTTGACACCTCAACTGGAGTAAACGGTTTGTTCGTCATGCGGATTTTACTGAAAGTCACAGCAGGTTTGGCCCGATTCATATAAGGAGTCCGGCCTGCATGATGAATAAGACCCAGTGAAGGCCTGAAGATGTTATGACCTCATTCGTCGAATCATGCGTCGAAGCCACCATCGACTCGGCCAACCGAGCCGTGCGGCTTTCGCGCGGCAGGCCGACGGTGAAGCGATTGCTCAAAGTGCTCTCGGGCAAGACGAACATCCTTGTCACGTCGCACATGCACCCCGACCCCGACGCGATGGCCAGCGCCTTGGGCATGACGCACCTGCTCTGTCATGAGCTTCCTGGCAGCAGCGTGACGATGAGCATCAAGGGCCAGGTCGGCGGATGGCTCAACAGCGAGTTCGCGCGGCTCAGCGCGTTGCCGCTCACGCCATGGGACGATGCGAAGGTCAGCACGTTTGATGCGATCGTGCTGCTGGACGTTCAGCCGAGTTTTGCGTATAGCCCGCTCCCGCCGGGCGTGATGCCGACGGCGGTCATCGATCATCACCGCGGGCAGGGGCGTAAGCCTGCCGTGCCGTATTGTGATATTCGCACCGATGTCGGCGCGTGCACGAGCATCGTTTTCAGCTATTTGATGGAACGCGATATTCCGATCTCGCCAGTCATGGCGGCGAGTCTGCTGTATGCGATCGAGACCGATCTCGTGGGCGCGGCCGGCACGCCGGGCCAGCTCGATAACGTCGCGCTGTCGTCGCTCACATTACTGGCCGATCCGCAGAAGCTGCAGGCGATGCGGCACGCGGCCCTCCCGCGCGGCTTCTACATCGCGATGCACAAGGCCATCGAAACCGCCGTCGTCACCAGCACGGCCGACGCGACCAAAGACGGCGGCGTCTTGTTCTCGTTCCTCGAAAAAGTGGAATCGCCCGAGATGCCCGCCGTCGTTGCAGACTTCATGCTGCGCTACGACCAGGCCGACTGGGTGCTCGCAGCGGGCGTCCACGACCATCGCCTGGTCTTGTCATTGCGAACCACCAACCCGCGCGCCAGTGCGGGCGAAATGATGCGACGACTGTTGCGAAGACTCGGCGAGGGCGGCGGGCACCGAACCAAGGCGGGCGGCTTCGTATTGCTCGAAACCGCTTCGGCCGCCGAGGTCGAACGCATTCGCAAGCTCCTTCGCACACGTCTGCTCAAAGCACTGGGATATCCGTCTGACACTCGCCTGTCGCGTCTTTTGCCCGCAACGTGATGGTTTCGTTTTGTCGCCAACCGCCGACATGAATCACACCGTTGAAAGGCCGATGCCGTCGCCAAATCGTGTGACGAGCGCCCGGCGAAGATGCTGATGCACGGGCGTGCGAAGCTGCGGATCGCGATCGAGAATCTGCTCCGCGTCATGGCGGCAAATTTTCAGCATCTCGATTTCCTGCGACAGGTCCGCCACCTTGAGCTGCGGCAGGCCGTGCTGTCGCGTGCCGAAGAAATCACCGGGCCCGCGCAATCGCAGGTCCGCCTCCGCGATCTCAAAGCCGTCGCCGGTCTGACACATAACCGCGAGTCGCGCGTTCGCTTCCTCGCCGATCGAATCGCTGATGAGCAGGCAATAGCTTTGCTCGGCGCCTCGCCCGACTCGGCCGCGAAGCTGGTGCAACTGCGACAGCCCGAACTGCTCGGCCGATTCGATGACCATGACGGTCGCGTTCGCGACGTCCACGCCGACTTCGATCACTGTCGTCGAGATCAAAACATTGATCAGGCCCGATCGAAAATCCGCCATCACGCTCTGCTTTTCTTCTGATGACAATCGGCCGTGCAGGGCGGCGAGTCGAAGGTCTTTAAGCGGGCCTGTCGAGAGCTGTGTGAAGAGCTCTTGAACTGATGCGGTGTCTGATTCCGAGGTCGGGTCATCACCAATACGCGGCACGACGACGTACGCCTGTCGGCCGAGTCCGATCTGCTCCTTCACGAATTGCCAGGCCTTCTCGACGTGTTCGCGCGGGATGCGGCGTGTGTCGATCGGCCGCCTGCCGGGCGGAAGCTCATCAATCGTGCTCACATCAAAATCGGCGAAGTAGCTCAGCGCGAGCGTTCGCGGGATCGGCGTCGCGGTCATGATGAGGTAGTGCGGCAAAAGGCCCTTGCCTCGCAAAACCGCACGCTGCTGGACGCCCAGCTTGTGCTGCTCGTCGACGACGACCAGCCCGAGGTTGCCGAACTCGATGTCGGCCTGTAACAGTGCCTGCGTGCCGATCGCAAGATGAATCTCGCCACTTGTGAGGCGCGACAACGCGCCTGATTTTGTGCTCTTCGATGTCCGCTTCGTTCGGCCCGTAAAGAGTTCGACCTTAACGCCCGACCCCGAAAGAAAATTCGAGAGCGAAATGAAGTGCTGCTCTGCCAGGACTTCGGTGGGCGCGAGCAGGACGGTCTGAAGTTTGTTGGCGATACACGCGAGCATGGCGTAGAGCGCGACGACGGTTTTGCCGCTGCCGACGTCGCCCTGCACGAGCCGATTCATCGCCATGCCGCGTTTCATGTCCGCAAGAATTTCCCAGGCGACGCGCTGCTGTGCATCCGTGAGTGCGAACGGAAAACGCTTTCGGATCCTCTGGTCGAGAAGCTGATCGACCCGGACGACGGGCGCACTGATGCGATCGGCGCGAGCGCGCTTGCCCAGCATGAGCGCGATCTGAAGCAGCATGAGTTCGTCGTAGACCAGCCGCCTGCGTGCCTGCGCGGCCTCGACGGCGTCGGCAGGGCGGTGAACCCAGGCGTACGCGCTGGCGCGTGGAATCATGTCGCGCAATTGAAGCAGTTCGGGCTCGAACCACTCGGGAATTTTTTCGCCGAAGTCTGCAAGCGCATCTCGTACGATCGTCTCGAGCTGCTCGGTTTTGAGCGATGCGGTCGCGGGGTAGACCGGACGATAGATCGCCTGATCGATGGTGGGCGTGTCGCCCGAGACGAACTGCGTTTTCGGGTTCGACATCTGCGGGAAGCCGCGAAAGAACTTCACCCGGCCTCTCACGCGAAGAATTTTTCCCGGCACGATCTTGTCCTGCCAATAGTGCCCATTGAACCACACGAGCGCTAGCCGATGCTCGCCGTCTTGAATGGTCGCTTCGAAGCGCGGCCGGCCTCGGTTGATGAAATCACACGCGACGACTTCTCCGCGAACGGTCTGGATGAGTTCGCCTTCGAGTTGCGCGATAGCGCGTTCTTCGGTTTCGGTGCGGTAATCGCGTGGGAAGTATTCGATGAGCTGGGAGACGGAATGCAGCCCGAGCTTCATGAGGGCTCGGACGCGTGTAGGTCCGACGCCCTTGAGTGAGGAGAGGGGGATATCGAGTGGGTCGTCGCCTGGGGGTGTTGGAGATGTAGGGAGTGGCGATGACAAGATTGCGACCGATGGTACAGGATTTTTGATACTGACTTGAATCCGATAATGCGGACCAAAAAAAAACGCTTTGAAAAATGTTGGCAATGGGAGGGGACGAATTGTACATCAAGGTGTCGCAAACGAACGCCCTGAAAAACGCGGCAATCGTGTGAGAGACGGGGCAGTTGATTAAGTGGAGGCCCGGAAGGGTCGATGCTTAGAACTGTCTGGCTAATGCAATGAAAGGTCGCTCGACGCCCGGCCGAAGCCGGAGTGATAAAAGAAGGGCGATCAAAACAGTCCTTAATGGAGAAAGTGCCATGCGCACCCTAGTCCGTCCGTCGTTATCGTCTAAGAAGTCGGGCTTTACGCTCGTCGAAATTCTTATTGTGGTCATCATCCTGGGCATTCTTGCCGCGATCGTGATCCCTCAGTTCTCAAATGCCTCGACCGAAGCACGCGAAAGCGCGATGCGGGCGATGCAGCAGACCGTTCGGTCGCAGGTGGAGTTGTACAAGCTGCAGCATACAGACCTGTATCCCACCGATAACGGTGTTGTGTCGAGTCCCTTCGCCTGGACCAAGCTAACGGGCAAGACCGACGCCGCGGGTAACGCTTCGCCGACTGGCGAGTTCGGCCCGTACCTCCCGCAGACCCCGCAGAACAGCCTGCGGGCGGGTGTGAGCCTCGTGTTCGCCTTGAACGATCAGATCGTAGTCACAAATGGTACGATACCGAGCATTGTCACTGGCGTTGGTCCGACCCACGGTTACGTCCTTGACCTTGAGGGACGCTTCTTCGCTCTGGATAGAGAAGGCCGCCCGCTCGTGAACTGATCGTGAAAAGTCAATACCCGCCGGGCGATCGAAAGGTCGCCCGGCGGTTTGTCGTGCGAGAATGAGTCAGTTGAAGTTGGCTTCAAACACGGTGAACCGAATGATCGCCCAGAAGAACTTGACAATCCCCATCTCAAACCCGCGATCCAGCGGCTTCACGCTTATCGAAATTCTGATCGTGGTTGTCATCCTGGGCATCCTCGCCTCGATCGTCATCCCTCAGTTTTCCAACGCATCGATGGAGGCTCGCACCAGCGTACTTAAGGACGAACTCCGCTACATGCGAAGCCAGATCGAAGTCTACAAGGCACAGCACTTCGATACTTTTCCCGGCTATCCCGCGAGCGGAGGCGAACCCACGATCGAAGCGTTCACTGGCCAAATGACCAAATGGACCGACGCCCGAGGCCAGATCTCGCTCATGCAGGGCGGAGCCTTCGACTTCGGCCCGTACCTTTCGCGAATTCCCAGGAATGCGGTCAACAGCCTCGACACCATCGCGCTGGATGACGGCACGGGCGATCTCATACCCGACGGCATGACGGGCTGGTTTTATCAGCCCCGAACAGGGCGAATCATCGCAAACCTTACCACGAGCGCACCCGATGGAACTCCATTCAGTTCATATTAATCACTTACGCGTTCGCGCGTCATTTCATGCCCGAAAACGTGCATTCACGCTGCCCGAAGGCCTGATAGCAACGGCGCTGGTCGCGGTGTCGGTTGCGGCATTGGCGGGCACGCTCGACGCGGTCTACAAGCAGGAGCGATATATCGCCGACGACGCACGTGCTTTGGCCTCGGCAAGACAATTGATGGAAGAAGTTTCGGCGATGCCGATCTCGGCGAGCACGGCAGGCGACGCCACGCTCTCGTCGATGAACAACTACAACGACACAGTGACCCTGACCTCGACCTCGGATTCGCCCGTGCAGAAGGATTTATCGCGTGAGATTATGGCGGATGAAACCATGATAAAAACGATGCCTCCCGAGCCCGAAATGATCCCGGCATCGACGTCCAAAGAAACGCTTGCACCGGCGATGGAGCAGGACGTCATCACGTCCGTCAGCAACCGGCCGATCATTGTCAAAAGGTCGGTTTCGATTCTTTCCAATTCCGTGCCCGTATCGGGTCAGACCATCGCAAGTACCAAGCTCGCGCAAATCGATGTGAGTGTGACCCTGCCCGATGGGCGAACGATCAAGGTTCGTCGCCTCGTGGCGGACGCGGACAAGGCGGGCGGGTCAAAATGAGGAATCACGCATTCACTCTTGTCGAGCTGTTGCTGGCCATCTCTTTGATGGCGGTGGTGATGCTCGCCATGGCGCTGTTTATGACCGCAACGGCGGAGGGTTGGAAAACGACTGATGACTCACGGCGTGCGACGATGGGCGAAACCCGTCTTTCCAGTCGGCTCGAAAATGTGCTCAGGCCTGCAAAGCACATCGTGCTGTTACCCAGCGGCAATCCGAACCCGACGGCGATTCTGTACTGGGCCTATGACGGACTGGGCGGATCGACTGATGCCTTCGCCAACCGCGGAGAAATCGGGCTGCTCGTCTGGGACGCCCAGGAGAAATTAATTCGACATTTCGCTCCGAGCCGGGTCATTGACCAGAGCGATCTACCAGACGCGACGGCCACCACGTTTGGAAACCTTAGCGCCGCATCGACCATCAAAACGATAAGCCAGTGGTCTTATCTGCAGCCGGCCGAAATCATAGCCGGTCCTGCCGACTTGGAACCCTCAACGAATTCAACGCTGGTCACCGGATTCTCTGTCCAGAAGAAAGCAGCCAGTGGATCAAGGCCGATTCTCTGGTACTCAATCGATCTCGCCGACCGTGACGGCCAGCTTATCAAGACCTGCTCGGGCAGCATCGTGATTCGGGCACCGGCTTCACCACCTAATCTCCCATGAGCAGCATGATCCACACACATCCGCCGCAAGTCGTTTCACACAGGTTTGCCCATAGCGATCGTAGCTTGCCTTCACGAGGCGGAAGTCGCCACGGAGTGGCGCTGATTCTCGTGCTGGTGCTCGTCGCGATGGTGTCGGTCATGGCATGGGGCATGCTTGCGTCCAGCAGCATCAGAACGCAGATGAATTCTAATGCGGCGGAGATATTGCAGGCGCAGTATCTCGCCGAATCGGGCGCGAGCCTGGGCGTTCACTATCTGCAGAGTCCTGGGTCGATTCAGCTGACGACCAACCCCGTGACAGGCGATGCGTACTGGGCCGGCCAAGCGTCAATGATCCTCTGGAGCGGCGCGATCGCGCCGGTGGACGTGGTGATATCAAATCCTGCAGCCGGAAAATTTGTGGTCACTTCTGTCGCAAGGCTGACAGTGGGCTCCGCGAGCATCACGCCCGGGGTGAGTGTTCAAGTCACTCGGATGAAATCTTTAGATAATTTCCCGCTCTCCACGGCATTGCTCACGAACGCCCAAATTTCTTCGTTGCTGTTTCCTCTCATGGGCGGATCGACGGTTGCTCCAGATTGTGTGCCCAATCCCTCACAGATCAGGTTGGTTCAGCAGTTGAGTCTCGCCTCGCCTTCAGGGCAGCTGACCCGCAGAGCGTACAACATCAACGGCGTATCCGGCTTCGCGCAGCGGCTCAGTTCGTCGGTCAACGCGGCCTGGCCGGTCTTAGACGCGGCGATCAATCCGCTCAACATCTGGTGGACTGAGTCGAACATTTCAATCGGCACGACGTCGTTAGACGGCGGTACACTGGTGGTGCTGGGTAATCGGCGTCTGCGCATTGCGGGAAACCCGACGTTTAATGCCGGCGCGAACCTTCCCGCCATCATTGCGACGGGTGATCTCGATATATCCCCTTCAATCGGAAGTACCGGCAGCATGAATGCGAACGGCGTCGTCTACGTAGGCGGCCAGATTACCGGCTCAAGCAGCAGCCTCGCGACCAACGGTTCAATCGATGGCGCTTTGATCTTTTCGGGCGAAGGTACATCAACTGTCGTGACGTCGAGCAACAGTTTCAGGGGCCGAATCAGCGTGAATTTCAACCTCGCAAAGTCTCGACTGCCATCGTTCGTAACAATGTCGAACAACATGGATCACGCCAGCAGTCCAGTTCAGGTGATGCAGTGGGACAGCCTGGATGAATAATATTTCTCTCAAATACACCATGCGAAATGCATTTACACTCATAGAGCTGCTGATTGTCATTACGATCATCGGCATCGCGTCGGCGCTGATCGTGCCTTATGTCGGCAGCCGCTCGGACCTGCAGGTAGCCGCGGTCGCACGTTCGTTCATCGCGGACGTGCAGTACACGCAGAATCTGGCAATCACGACGCGACAAAGACACGGACTGTTATTCGCGGCCGACCAGTACACCGTCGAACGCTTCTCGGGCACGACTGCGATCACGATCAAGCATCCGATCGAGAAGGATAATTTTGTCGTGCGGCTCGGGTCGTCCGGTAAGGACGTTCGCCGCGGCGTTGCGATGCCGCTGGTGAATGTCAGGCAGGGTGCCGTCAGGCTGGTGTTCGACTCGATGGGAACGCCCATGGCATTTTCCGGTACGACCTTCATAAGCACTGACGCGCCAGTACGGGTAACGCTCAGCGCGGGCACCGCAACAATTGTCGTTCGAATTGAGCCCTTCACAGGCGAAGTGACGGTCGAATAAAGCCGATGCTCTCATTGAGCATGTACCTTCGATCCGGCAAAAGACATTTTCCAATAGGTTTAGACACCACCTCAGGCGGCATACGGATGCTGCAGCTCGGGGTGTCACACCGCGGAGACATTGTCGCGCTTGCGGCGGCATATGACTCGTCGCTTTCGCTCAAAGACGCAACGCCGCGTGAACTGCAAAAAGGTCTGACGCACTTGCTCAGACAGGGCCGGTTCATTGGTCGCGAGGTTGTCGTGGGTGTGCCGAACGAACTCGTCAGATTTAAGAGCATTCGAATTCCCCCGATGGAGGAGCGCGATCTCATCAGCGCCGCGGAATTTGAAGCCAAGGCCCTTTTTGATGCGACGCCTGAGAACTCAATCATCGGACACGTTTCACTGGGACAAGTCAGGCAGGCGGGCGAGGCAAGGCAGGAAGTTCTCATCGCAGCCGCAGAGCGATCAGGCGTGGATCAGCTTATCGAGTCGCTGCATGCGGCGCAAGTGGTTCCCGTCTCGGTCGATTTTCGACCGTGTATGCTATATCGCACGATCGAGCGTTTCGTTCGTCGAAAAGACGACGAGGCTGAGGTTCACGTCTTGATTGACGTGAGCACAGACTGTGTAAATGTTTTGATAGGTCGAGGCAGGGATCTGTGCTTCTTCAGGCCGCTCGCCAGCGGGATGCGAGTGCTCGACGAGGCTGTCGCACGCACTCTTGGTATCGAAGAAGCTGACGCACGGCTTTTGTGTGCACGACTCAGTGCGGCAAGCTCCGGGATTGACGACAATGTCTCAACAACAGACGACGTTCGCATGGCGGTGTTCGATGCGACACGCGGGCTGGTCGATGAACTCGCTCGTGAAATCTCGCTTTGCCTGCGCTACGCAACAGTAACCTTCCGCGGACTAAGGCCTTTCAAGGCTCGTCTCACCGGAATTGGCGCGGATCACTTCGTCATCAAAGAAGTGCTGGGCCGGTCGTTGCCAATTCCAGTTGAACAGTGCTCACCGATTCTAAATGCCGATCTCTCACTGCTCAGGCCCGCAGACCGAACGGGAAATTTGTCGGTCTGGACATCGGCGATGGGGCTCGCCCTGCGATTCGTACCCGGAGGACTGGCGGACAAGCTGGGCTTGTCGCGGACACTCCGGTCCGAAGCTCCGGCCTCGGAGATCGCAGTGCCCGCCGAACTCGAGCCGCACTCGCAGGCCAATGCGACACAGACTCAATTGCCGAGTCGCACTCCGAGTTCCACGCAAACCCCGACACCGAGCCTTGGCGTGAATGCTTCGTCGAATTCTTCACTGAGTCCAGATTCGCTTTCGCCTCATCCGAGCTCACGTGCCGCCTCAAAGCCCGCGGAGGTGCTCATTGCGTGATGTTGATTTTATGGTCGAGTGGTATCCAAAACTGCTCCGACAACGGCGTCTGCTTAAATTGCAGGCGTGGGTGTCGGCAGCGGTTGTGGTCGGCGTTCTGATTTACGTTGCGCTCGAGCGTAAGGCTCTGGGCAGTGCAAGGCGGATGTCTGAAGTGATTCAGAACGACCTCAGTTCCGCACAATCGAAAATAGAACAGCTCGATAAATTGCTCGGGCTTAGAAAGCAGCTCGAATCTCGCAGATCCATAGTCGAATCGCTCGGATTGCCGATTGAGACCTCCCGCTTGCTTGGCGAATTGTCTGGGTGCATGGGTCCGGGCACTTCCCTGGCCATGATCGAGATGGAGCTCGTCGAACGCGAGCCGGACCTGATCGGCTCGGCCGACAGGCGAGTCCCTGGGGGTTCGGGCTCGCAGGGCGGCCCGAAGCCTATGCAGCAGTTTGCCGACATAAGAATAATGGGTGTCGCTCCCAGCACGAGCGAGATTTCTCACTTCTATAACAACATCGTTCGCAGACCGTTCTTCATGCGAGTCTCGCCGCCCAACAGCCGCGAGGCATCCGACAACGAGCTGATTACGCGAGAGTTCGAGTTGACGCTTTCAATGCCACTTACATCCGCGAGTGTCGCCGCGGTTAGACGGGGGGAACGATGAATACGTTGCTCATGCAGCGAAAATCGATCGACCGCCGCATTCAACGCGTGCTGGGCGTGAGTCTGCTATTGGTCTGCGCCGCGTCGTACCTGGCGGTCTACCGACCCGCTTCCTTGGCACGGGCTCAAATCATCGACGACATGTCGGACGCGCAGTTGCAACTAGATGAAGACCGACAACGTGCCAGCTCGCTCGACTCTGTCCGTGCTGAAGTCGAGAAGCTCGAGCGACAGCTGAAACGTTTCAAACCTCTGAGCGGCAGGAAGGAACTCCCCGCCTTTCATGAACAGCTCTCCGGCCTCGGCGATGCGACCGGCATTCGCAAGTACACCCTGAATCAACGCTCTTCAATTTCTCTGGCAACTTGCCGCGAATGGCCCACCGATGTCACGTTCGAAGCGGGCTTCGACGACGCGGCCCGATTCCTCAGACGGCTCGAGTCGATCGATCGGCTTACACGCGTCAGGCGTCTCAAGATTGACACCATCGACTCCAGACAAGGGACCGTCAGAGTTTCGCTATCACTAAGCCTCTTCAGCACCGAAGAGTAGATGTCGCCATGAACGACTGAAGTAAAGCAAATAGTCCTTAGCCTCTTCGAATGGAAATTCCTAAACACATTCTCGATCGACTGCCCGAGCAGGTCAGGAGTGACCCTAAGAAGTCCGTAGCGCTTCTGGGTTTGCTCCTGGTTTTGATAGCGACCGCCGGACGATATGCGTTCAAGGCAGAAAGTAAATCCGCCTCGGCCGCCGTGACTGGCGTGTCTGGTTCGGCTGTGGGCGTCGACCCTCAAATGGCGGCTTCAAGGGGTAATCCTTCGAATCAATTTACGAACCCGACGGATTCGGGACTTCGCCAGGTCGAGATCTGGTTGGAGCAACCTTTTACAGAAATGTCTAGAAATATTTTCGCGATAAGGGCCGATAGTTATCCGCGGCATGCGGTCATCGCGCCGCAGATCACTGCTGATGTGGATCGACGAAACGATTCATTCTGGAAGCAACTTGAAAAGTCGCTCGCTGATAGAGCCGATCAACAGAGGCAGAGCCGCGAGGACCAGATTCGCGTCGTCGAAGGTGCTGTCGGATTTCGGCTGCAGTCGACCGTTCTTGGAAAGGATCCGACTGCGATAATCAGCGGGCGGGTCGTAAGGCGCGGCGATCGAATTCGCGGCAAATCGAGCGGCTTGCAGGATAACGGGATCGTCTTCACCGTGGTCCGACTTGACGCCAGAGGCGTAGACCTCACTGCGATGGTCAAGGGCGCTCCAGTGACGATCGAACTGCTGCTGGACGAAGAGAAGCCTCGATTAAAGGAACGCCCGCGAGGCAGGTGAATGTCAAATGAGTTGGTGAGTGAAGTTAATCAGTCGGGCGTATCCGACTGATCGAAATCGGTGTGCAAAATTGGGGATTTAAGGTGAACGTCATGCGAAAACTGTCGCAAAGAAATCAGGCACGAAGAATCCTGGCTAAAAAAGTCGGGCTCTTTTTTTTGGCCGCGTCGTCCGTTTATTCCGGTCCTGTGGCGATAGCGGCTCAGACCAGTTCTGCCGAACAGGTAAGAGAATCGGGCGGGACGACTTTGCCCGGTTCGAAAATGCCTGAGACGCGCCCGCCTGAGTTGCGACCGCCCGCAGCTCGTCCTCCCGCATTAATCCCTCCCGCGTCTCGTCCGCCTACTCGTCCAGCGGCCGATCCGTTCGCGGACAGTGGTGCTGGCAGTGGTGTTGATGGGACCGCGCCCGCTCCGACGGTGCTCGAAACTCAGCGCGCCGGCAAACCCGTCTCGCCGGAGGACGTAAGCTACAACGCCGACGTCGGCACCGTCGAGATTCACGTCAGCGACGCAGAGCTGGTCGAGGTGCTTCGAATGCTTTCGCTTCAATCTCGAAAGAACATCGTCGCCAGCAAAGAAGTGAAGGGCACCATCACCGCGAATCTGTACGGCGTGACGGTGCGTGAAGCGCTCGATGCGATCCTTCACTCCAACGGGTACGCCTATCGCGAAGAAGGCAACTTCGTCTACGTCTATACCGCACAGGAAATTCAACAGCAGGAAGAAGCCAAACGCGTCCGCAAGAGTGAAGTGTTCAGACTCAACTACACGCCCGCCGTCGATGTGGTCAAGATTCTCAAGCAGGTTCTGGGTGATGGTTCACGAATCGAGCAGATGTCGCCCAGTCAGGCGGGCGTCTCGACCAACTCCGACACGACAGGCAACACCTACGCAACTGCGGAACTGGTGGTCGTGACAGATTTTGAAGAAAAGATCGAAGAGGCACGTCGCATCATCGCCGAGATCGACAAGCGGCCGCAGCAGGTGTTGGTCGAGGCAACGATCGTCACGGCAAGGCTTGACGACACGAATCAGTTGGGCGTGGACTTTTCCGTCCTGGGCGGGATCGATTTCTCGACACTGCAGTTCGGGCAAAATGGCGCGAGCGGCCCGGGCCTGACATCCAACATCCCGGGAAATACGACGGCATCCTCAACCAGTGGCGACCTCGCCAGCCGAGGCTATGCGTCAATATCAACCGGCGGAAGCGGCCTGCGGATGGGCGTGGTGAAAGACAATATCGGTATCTTCCTCACCGCACTCGAACAGAACACCAATACGACCGTGCTCGCCAATCCCAAGGTGCTGGTCAGCAATCGACACCAGGGCCGCGTTCAGGTCGGCCAGCGACTGGGCTATCGCGACGCGACCACGATCGGCTCGGGCGGCGAATCGACGGTCGGCTCGGTCAACTTCCTCGACACCGGAACCATCCTCAGCTTCAGGCCGTTCATCGGCGATGACGGATTCATCCGCATGGAAGTTCGCCCCGAACAATCCGACGGCATCATCGACGCCGAGACTCAGGTGCCCACCGCCAGCACCGCAAACATTACCACCAACATCGTCGTACGCGACGGCCACACCGTCGTGATCGGCGGTCTGTTCCGCGACCGTTCCGAGCGAATTCGCAACCAGGTTCCCGGGCTGGGTAACGTGCCCGGTGTGGGCGCGCTGTTCCGCAGGCAAAACGACAGCGCGCTTCGTGAAGAAATCATCGTGCTGCTCACGCCACACATCATCAAAGACGACGCTGTGTATTCTGAAGAATCGTTAAAGGCGCTGGATCGCCTCGAATCAATGCGCGTCGGTCTGCGGCGCGGATTGATGCCCTGGGGCAGAGAACGACTCAGCGAAAGTTTCTACGACCGTGCGACGCGTGAACTCGCCAAGCCCAACCCCAATAAGTCTTCGGTCCTCTTCAATCTGAATGCGGCGACGAATCTTAATCCGACGTTCGTCGAAGCGACCGACCTCAAACGACAAGTCACCGGCCGCGTCGTGACGAGCATCGACAGCTCGGCCACTCGGCGATTCGTACGAGAGCTGATCAAAGCCGAGTCACAACAGCCAGGTGCACCGGCGGTGCAGCAGAATGCGATCATCCCCATGCCACTCTCGACATCAGGCGCTACGACACGCCCGATCTCCTCAGACGTGAAACTAAAGCGAGAGAACGCCGGAGCAATAAGCCGAAGCGCGAGCCGTGCCGCACTGCGATCCGCGATTCGCATCTCATCGGTGCACGTGTTCCGATCTGTAACAACCCTCGCGGAAGACGGCCTGGTGGCGATGAATGATTCAGTCGCCTGGATGGCGATTGACAGGCTAATCGAACCGGCCGCGCCGCAGCGCTTCAAGGCGTCGCCTCAGCCCGCGAAGCCGACAGTCGTTCAGATCGATGTTCGATAGTTCAACACAATTCAGGAACTCAAAATGAAATACACAAGCCTATTCAAAGCGATCACAGCGACACTTCTCATCTCAGGCTGCGCGTCGAAGAACAAGACCGCGAGCCAGGAAGCAAAAGACAACTGGACGAACGCCCGCGCGGGTGTCTCAGAAGGAATTGCTCGCGATCAATTCTTCTCAGGCAATCTCAAGCAAGCCAGACAGTCAATCGATAAGGCGCTGGCGACATCAAACGCGCGATCAAGCGCATTCATTCTGAGTGCGCAGATCGCAATCGAGGAGGGAAAGCTCGAGACAGCCCAGGCGTCGCTCAAGCAGGCGGCCGAGCTGGATCAGACCAATCCTGAAATTGATTATCTGCTGGGCGTGGTGAATCAGCGGTGGCAACGGCCGGAGTTGGCACTGGCGAACTATCGTGCGGCATCGACGAAGAAGCCCAGCGACCTCGCCTTCACGATGGCCGAGGCGGAAACGCTGGTCGAAATGGAACGAGTGGACGAAGCGATCGCACTTCTTGAGAAGCGCGTCGTATTTTTTGAATCAAGCGCGCCGATCCGCGATGTGCTCGCACAACTTCTTGAACGACGAAACGAAGGCAATGATCTGACGCGTGCGATTGATCTGTACCGTCAAGCGACCGTGCTCGAGAGCGGCGACGATGCGGTTCGAGAGCGGCTTGCCATCGCGTTCTATCGCGGCAAGCGTTTCGGCGAGGCCGCACTGGTGTTGCAGCGGTTGATCGTCAAGCCCGAGTTCGCAAAACGTGGTGATCTGCATCTGGCGATTGGTAACTGCGAGATGGAGCAGGGAAATTTCGGCGAAGCCAGGTCGAGCTTCGAACGTGCGTCGACGCTCGATGCGAGACAATCGTCTTCGCACATCGGCATTGCCAAAACGTCGATGGCGATAGGCGACTTTGCGCGGGCGCAGGTGGCCTTATCACGGGCCGCAACGCTGTCGGCCGCGGCGCCGATCGAGTCGATGGAAGTTTCGTTGCTTCAAACAACATTGGCGATCAAGCAGGCGAAATGGGCCGAAGCGAAAACTGCCGCCGAGCGTGTGCTGGTCATGCAGCCGGCAAACGGAACAGCTCTTGTGATGCTGGGCCTTGCGGAGTCGAGGCTCGGCCGGGCGAAGGAAGCGAAGGCCGCGCTCGCGATGGCACTTTCTGTCGATCCGAATGACGCACTCGCGCGTTCGATATTGCAAAGTGTTCCTCGTTGAAACAGCGGACTGAAACAACGGTCTGAAACGACTCGTGCCGCACGAAAAGTTCGGCATGAGCCTTGTCTGAGGTGTCTTCTGGTTCGGAGAAAATGCGAGCGGGCGCACAGCGACGTGGCCCGCCTGTTCAAGATCGGTCAAGAGGTGAAATGTGGCGATCAAGCGATGGTTTGAGTGGATAGCCCCCCTGGGCGTAACAGGTGGACTCGCGTGTCTGATAGCAGACATCGATCCTTCCATGTTATTAATTTCGCCCACCACCGTCAGCGGTTTCGCGCTGCTTGTGGTCGGCTGCTGCTGTGGGTTGGTTCACTTCGTATCACTGCGAAGGTCTGTGAAGGCGCTGTCGAGGCAGTCGAATGAACTTGCGGCCGGTCCGAGTGAGGCGAGGCAGCGTTTGGTGTCGTCGGACGATCTGCTGGGCGAACTGGTGACCTCGTTCAATGACGCACTCGGCTCGGCCGAGAGGCATACAAAGGACGCACTGAGTGCAACCAAGGAACTGCAGATACAGCTTAAGGTGGCGACGAGTCAGCGGCGTCAGGCCGAGGCGATCATTCACTCGATCGACGACGCCGTCCTGGTGACTGACCGTTTTGACGAGGTGCTTCTCGCCAACGATTCCGCATCGCGTGCCCTGGGCTTTGATAAGGTCGAAGCGCAGCGTCGGCCTGTCGATCGCGTGGTGAACGACCCGCAACTCGTCGGCATGATCCGGGATGTGCGGCTTGGTAAAGCAGCAAATGAACGGCGTGTGATCGAGCACCGCGTCCGGCGAAACGGTCAGGACCGAATCTATCGCGTCACGCTCAGCAACATTCGCGACAGTCAGGGCGAGAGCGGCGGGGTGGTCAGCGTGCTGCACGATTCCACTCGAGAGATCGAAATCGCGCGGATGAAAAACGACTTCGTCAGTTCCGTCAGTCATGAACTTCGAACCCCGCTGGCGAGCATCCGGGCGTACGTGGAGATGCTCATCGACGGAGAGGCCGATGACGAGAAAACCAGGCGCGAATTTCACGATATCATCATGGCGGAGTCCGTGCGGCTCGGCAGGCTGATTGACAACATCCTGAACATCAGCCGTATCGAGAGCGGCCTGCTTGAGATCAAGCGAATCCCACTCAGCGTGACGGTGGTCTGTAAGGAAGCTTTGGATGTGATCAGTTCGCAAGCGAAGTTGCGGAACGTCAAGATCGAAGAGCAGCTCGAACCGGCGTTTTATCAGACGCTTGCCGATAAGGACATGCTCTATCAGGCCGTGCTCAATCTATTGAGTAACGCGGTGAAGTACACGCCCAGCGGCGGGACTGTGACGCTGCGGACGATGGTCGATGAATCGGCAAAGAAGGTGGCGGTCCGGATTATTGATACAGGCGTCGGGATTCCAGCAAAGGACCTGCCGTTTGTGTTCGATAAGTTCTTTAGAGTCGAGGCGAACAAAAATGTCGCCAAAGGAACAGGCCTGGGTCTTTCGCTGGTGAAAAACATCATCGAGACGGTCCATAAAGGCACGATGGTCGTGACGAGTGAACAGGGGAAAGGCAGCTCATTCGGATTTGAACTCGATTTGTGCTGAGTTCGGGTCCGTTGAAAGAACAAGAAAGCCATCATGTCAGATACAGCACAAAAGACCGTCCTCATCGCAGATGATGAATCTCACATCCTCAATGTAGTGTCATTGAAACTTAAGAATGCCGGGTTTCGCGTTCTCTGCGCTCGGGATGGGAACGAAGCTCTGGAGATGGCCTTGGCGGAAAAGCCAGACCTTCTCATCACCGATTATCACATGCCTGGCTTGAACGGGCTTGAAGTCGCGAGTCGTCTGAGGCAGAGCGAGACGTGCCGCAACATTCCGGCGATTCTGCTTAGCGCACGCGGTTACAACCTCAACGAAGCAGACGTCCGCGAAAGTGGAATTCGCATGCAGATCAGCAAGCCATTCAGTCCGCGAAATCTGCTCGGACTGGTGAACGAAGCCCTCGGAATCGCCGCCTGAAGTTTACAATCATGGCCGATCATCCTGACAACTTCGCCTCTAAAGCCAGCTACGGCACCGACTCTAAAACCGAGCTCGATGCCGACCTTTGTCGCGAGCTGGAGCAGACGGCCCGGCAGCTTCGTACCGCCGGGGCGTGGCTCGGGGTGATCGGTAACGCAGGAAATGATCAGATCGAAATAGACTGGCGAAGTGCAGTTGTCGATTCCATTAATCAGCAGGCGGATGATGGATTCAAGGGCGTGAGATGGTCGTCAATTGTCACAACCGAACGGCTATTTACCACGTGTCAGTTGGGTTTGCTTCGTCTGGTGGTCATGCCTCCGCTTGAAAGATCGTCGGGCATGCATCCGGTCCTGGCCGCACCGCTTCAGCACGAAACAGCGGGAGTTCATCAGGAGCGGGACATGCTCGTCCTGGCGGGATTGGTTCACGCGCGGCTTGTGGAATCGCTTCGCAATGTAGCGCTCTCGGCCGAGGTGGAAAGTCTTTCGATGCAGCTGGGAAATTCCTACGAGGAAGTCTCGCTGATCTATCACCTTAGTGGCGGCATGACGGTCAATCAGCAGCCCAAACGATATCTGCAGGATCTCTGCTTAGAGGTGATGCAAGTCGCCAATGTGCGGGGTATGGGCGTGATGCTGCAACTGGGTGCGCCCGGAGACGATTCGTTCGAAATCAGCGGAGACATTAAACTTCCCGGGCACATCGTTGCGCGGCTGGGACTTGATATCACGCGCGTGCTTCGCGAGAAGCAGGTGGCGATGGTCATCAACCAGATTCGCACCAGTGAATTCGAATATGTCTCTCCCTTCGTCACGCGAATGCTCGCAGTGCCGGTCATGCGACAAGACTTGCTGCTGGGCGCAATCGTCAGCTTCGACAAAATCGGCGACGAGTTTAGTACGGCCGACAGCAAGCTCCTTTTGTCTATCGCGAATCAAACGGGCGTGTTTCTGGAGAACGCCGGACTGTTCTCCGATTTGAACTCACTCGTCATGGGGCTGCTCCATAGTCTCACAAGTGCCGTCGATGCAAAGGACGCTTACACATGCGGCCATAGTCAGCGAGTGGCGCTGCTCGCGCGTCAAATCGCAGTTCAGGCGCAATTGCCCGCGAGTTTCTGTGAACGAGTTTACATGGCCGGCCTGCTGCACGATGTGGGCAAGATCGGCGTACCCGAAACGGTGCTGCAGAAGCCTGGCAAACTCACTGCCGAAGAGTTCGAGCAGATGAAGGACCACGTCGAAATCGGTGCGAAGATTCTTCGAGACGTAAAACAAGTGGAAGATCTTGTTCCAGGCGTGCGACATCACCACGAGCGATTCGACGGACGCGGATACCCGGATCGATTGTCAGGCGTGCAGATTCCACTTCTCGCGCGTCTGCTTTGTCTGGCCGACTGTTTCGATGCGATGACCAGCAATCGAACCTATCGCAAGGCGCTTCCGATCGAAGTCGCACGTATGGAAATTCAGCGATGCAGCGGGACACAGTTCGACCCCGAGCTAGCGGATTCGTTTCTCGCAATCCCCGTCGAAGTCATTCGCGACACCATCACCAGTGTTGGCGAAATGCCGATCCCCGAAACACTGCGGGCTCCAGCAGCGATCTCCGCCGAGACATCGAACATCGTTCCGCTTCTGGCAGCCTGAAAAAGAGGATTCAATTATGCCCGTTACAAGTCAGGACTACGATCGCGCGACGGTCCTCATCCTTCAAGGTGAATTCACCGGCGACGACCAGCAAACGCGATTGAAAGAGATCATTGAGTCGGCGATCGAGAATCGGCACGTAGCTGATTTCATCGTGGACTTTAGCGCATGCCCTTTCGTCGACTCTCAAGGCCTGGAATCGCTCGTCTGGCTGAAACAGCGATGCAACGAGCACTTCGGACACGTACGAATCATCAACCTTGACGATAGCTGCCGAAAAATTCTCCAGCTCACCCGACTCGAACAGCAGTTCGAAATTTGCAGCGATCTTGCTGCTGCAATGAAGCATCTTCGCTAAAGAATTTCATCATGGTCGCCGTCGCTCAACGAAAACCTCTAGGCCAGTTACTTTTAGAAAAGGGCGTTCTTAGTCCTGATCAACTTCAGCGCGCGCTCGACGAGCAGCGCAAGTGCGACGGCAGGAAGCTCCTGGGCGAACTGCTCATTGAGCTGCGTTTTGCAACCGACGAGCAGGTGACTGAGTCATTGGCCGAGTCACTGGGCGTTCCCTTCGCGCGGATTACGCCCAAGCTGGTGGATCCGAAGGTGATCCCGCTATTCGAGCTCGCGTTCCTGGAGAAGCATCAGATTTTGCCGTTGTTCTGCGTCAACGGCGTACTGACAGTTGCGGTTCCAGAGCCGACGAACGTTTTTCTGGTGGAAGAAGTTGAGCGGGTGAGCGGGCTCGAGATTCAGCTCGTCGCCGCGACGACGAGGGACATCCGCGCGACGCTGCAGACTTATCTGCCGAACGATCAGGTATTCGTGATCGACGAGATCATTGAAGAGGTGAAGCCTGAAGAGTTCGCGCTGGTGGAGCAGAAGGTTGAGGACATTGCCGATCTTAAAGCGGCGGCGAGTGATTCGCCTGTCGTGAAGCTCGTCAACTACTGCATCTACAACGCGGTGAAGGAAGGCGCGAGCGACATTCATATCGAGCCGGACGAAACGACGATGCGCGTTCGCTTTCGCATCGACGGCCATCTGCACGAGCGCCTCAGGCCGCCTCACCTCATGCACGCCGCGGTCGCAAGTCGAATCAAGATCATGGCGGGTCTGGATATCGCAGAGCGCCGCTTACCGCAGGACGGCGGCATCCATGTGGTGATGGACAAGAGGCCGATCGATCTGCGTGTCAGTACCATGCCCGGCCGCGCGGGCGAAAAGGTCGTCATCCGAGTCATCGATAATGAAAAGGCGACCGTTAACCTCGAACGCCTGGGCTTTGGCTATGAAACACTCAAGGCCTTTCGAAAGCTCATCAGTTTGCCCAACGGCATCGTGCTCGTCACCGGCCCGACAGGAAGCGGAAAAAGCACGACGCTCTACGCCTCGCTGACTGAAATTAACGGCGAGGATACGAACATCTGCACCGTCGAAGACCCGGTCGAATTCAAGTTGCCAGGCGTGAATCAGTTTCAGGTCAATGAGAAGGCGAACTTCACCTTCGCCTCCGCACTTCGCGCCCTGCTTCGTCAGGACCCGGACGTGATCATGCTGGGCGAAATTCGCGATGCGGAATCCGCCAAGCTCGCGACGCAGGCGGCGCTTACGGGTCACCAGGTTTTCAGCACACTGCATACCAATGACGCGATCGCGGCCGTCACGCGATTGTACAACCTGGGCGTCGAACCCTTTCTCGTCGGCGCGACGCTTTCAGGCGTGCTGGCGCAGCGACTCATCCGCAAGCTCTGCACGCATTGCAAGCAAACATACGAACCCTCGCCGAGCGAAAAGCGGCAGATCGAACGCGTCGCAGGGACCATCGAAACACTGTACAAGGCCAAAGGGTGTACGAAATGCCGAAGCACGGGTTACAGCGGCCGTATCGGCATCTATGAACTGTTCGTCCCTGACGAACTGTGCACGGAGAAAATCGCGGCAGAGGCGTCGATGACCGAACTTCGTGCATTGGCAAAACAGGCGGGCATGACCTCGCTCAGACAAGACGGAATGGAGAAGGTCAAAGCCGGAGTGACCACGATGGATGAGGTGCTTCGCTCGACTGTGTAGGTGGAATCGGATGCGGGAAATCAATTTTTAGAAACCAGCCATGCAGCAATACGCATATACAGCCAAAGACTCGTCCGGCGCTTCGATTGAAGGGTCGATCGTCGCGCTGTCAATCGAAGAGGCGGCGCGGCTGATTCGCTCGCAGGGCAAGTATCCGCTTTCGGTCAGACCTCAGGCAGAGAAGGGCAAGGGCGCCGATGCCAAGCCCGTGATGGCCGCCCGGGGAATCAAGATATCGCGCGCGGACGTGGTTCAACTTTCGACGCAGCTCTCGATCATGCTCGACACGGGCGTGACGCTGACTGAAGCCCTCGAATGCTCTGCGATGAACGTCGAGAAGCCGCAGATGAAACGTCTGATCGAAGACGTGGCGGCGCAGGTCAATCAGGGCGTCGACATCAGCACGGCGCTATCGCGTCATCCGCGCAGCTTTCCCCGCCTGTTCATCGCCATGATCAAGGCCGGCGAAAAGAGCGGCCAGTTGCCGCGAATGCTCACCCGCGCTTCGGATTATTTGAAGGACGAACAGGAGATCACGCGAAAGGTGAAAGGCGCACTGACCTATCCGTGCATCATGCTCAGTTTTGCGGTGCTCACGACGGTCTTCCTGCTCATCTTTGTCTTGCCGAGGTTCACGACGATTTACGCGAGCAAGGGTGCCGCACTGCCCACACCCACCAAGATACTGATGGCCATGAGCGACGCACTAATTCATCAGTGGATGTTCATCGCGCCCGGCGTTGTGGCGGTGGTGGTAACGTTGGTGCTTGGCGTTCGCACACAGCGAGGCGGGCGAATCCGCGACTGGCTCATGTTGAACATGCCGGTCTTCAAGCCGCTTTTCAGGAAACTGAATATTGCGCGCGGGCTCAGAACCATGGGCACGATGTCCAGCGCGGGCGTCGGTCTGGTTGAGTGTGTCGAAACGGCGCGGGCACTGACTTCCAATATTTATTTCGTCGAACTATGGGACGACGTCTCAAATCAGATTCAGGCAGGCAAGCGATTCAGCGAGCCGCTCTCGGCCAGCTCACTTGTACCTGGGGCCGTGACACGCATGCTCGCCAGCGGTGAAAAGGGCGGTCGGCTCGCACACGTTATGGAGCAGGTCGCGATTTTCGCAGAGCACGAGCTCAAGGAAAAAATCGCCGAGCTGACGCGTTATATTGAGCCCGCGATGATCTGCCTGATGGGCATCCTCATCGGCGGCGTAACGCTCGCGCTTCTGTTGCCGATTTTCTCGATCAGCAAGGTCGTCTCTCAATAACGACCGTTTTCCGCTTGCGACGCGCTGTTCCAAAAGCGTCGTACTAACAATTCGCGCATAAGATTGCACTTTCAAAATTTGTTGCAACCATTCGATCATGCGGAGGTTTACTCGCGGTCTGGTCGTCGCTCTCACTGCCCTGTGCAGCCCTATTTTCCTTATGGCTCAAACATCACTGCCCACCTTTTTTTCCGATCACATGGTCTTGCAGCGCGGCGGGCCCGTGCCGATCTGGGGCAATGACAACCCGGGCCAGAAAGTCTCGATTCTCATCGACGGCACAGCTCGCGCGACCGCGGTTGCGAACGATAAAGGAGACTGGTCGACATCGATTCCGCAATTCGACGGCGTCGGCCCGTATGTGTTGACGGTCCAGGGCTCGTCGAAGCTTGAACTGAACGATGTGCTCGTGGGCGAAGTCTGGCTCTGCTCGGGCCAGAGCAATATGGAGTGGTCGGTGGGAGTGTCGAACGATCCGGAAAAGGAAATCGCCGACGCGAAGAATTGGCCGACGCTTCGCCTGCTTCAGATACCGAAGTTGAGATCCAAAGAGCTGCAGTCTGATCTAAGTGCGAAGTGGAAAGTATGTTCGCCGACCACGATCGAGGGTTTTTCAGCAGTCGCGTATTCGTTCGGGCGAAAGCTGTCGAAAGATCTCGACGGCGTTCCGATCGGACTCATCAACACGAGCTGGGGCGGAACGCACGCCGAGGCTTGGGTTCCGCGAGCGGAGCTGATCAAACTGCCCGGGATGCTCGGCGTGATAGGTGGTGACCCCAACGCCATCGCGAAGGACTGGGCGGAGTACGCACCGAAGCTCAAGGCGTTTCTCGAACGAACCGGCCGCGGCTGGAGTGACGAATCCAAGATTAAGGAAGGGTGGGGCAAGCCAGAATTTGACGACAGCAGTTGGCAGACTTTGGAGGTGCCGGGAATGTTTCAGGAGCAGGGGCTGAAGTTCAACGCGACGATCTGGTATCGCAAAACTTTCGAAGTGACAGAGCCGCTTCTGGGCGAGCTGAACAGCGGCGAGGCGACGCTCAACCTCGGTTCGATCGACGACTTCGACCAGACATTTGTCAACGGTCAACTCGTCGGCACGACCGACGAGAAAACGCCCAGCTTCTGGCAAGCGCAGCGGGTTTATAAACTGCCCAAAGGATCGCTGAAGGTCGGAGTCAACACCATCGCGGTTCGCGTGCACGATCACGGCGGATCGGGCGGCTTCGGCGGCCCGGCATCGAACATTCGCATCGGAACGGCGGCGCGAAAGCTCCCGCTTGCGGGCGATTGGAAGGCAAAGGTCGAGCGCGAAGTCAAGCCGACTTCAGACGAAGTCCGGCCCGTCGTACCAGGCTCGGGCGACATCATGGCGACGGAACTTTTCAACGCGATGGTGCACCCGCTCGCGCCCATGAGCGTTCGCGGCACGATCTGGTATCAGGGCGAAAGCAACTCCGGCAATCCGCAGCGGTATGAGCAGCTCATGACCACGCTCATCGGAAGCTGGCGCGACGCGTTCAACAATCCGCGTATGTCGTTTCTGGTCGTACAGCTCGCCAACTTCATGCAAGACAGCGGCACGCCCGACTTCGATTCCAACTGGGCGAGGTTGCGCGAGTCGCAACGGATGCTGACACTCAACGTGCCCGACACCGCCCTGGCGGTCACGATCGATATCGGCGAGAAGGCAGACATTCACCCGAGCAACAAGCAGGATGTGGGCACGAGGCTCGCGCGGCAGGCACTCGCAATCACATACGGCAAGGATGTCGTGCGGTCGGGGCCGACGATCAACAGCGTGGCGGTGAAAGTTGATGCGCTCGTGCTGACTTTTGACAACGTCGCAAAGGGTGTGAAACTCCTCGACAACAACATGCCCAGCGGCTTCGCGATCGGCGACGACGCAGGCAAGTGGGCGTGGGCCAAAGTCTCCATCACCGCGACCGACACGCTCGTCCTTACCGCTGCCGAAATCACTTCGCCCACGAAGGTTCGCTACGCGTGGGGCAACAGCCCGGCATGCCAGCTCGTCAACAGCGAGAATCTCCCCGCAGTGCCGTTCGAAGTGAAGGTTTCAAAGTAGTTCGTCGAAAAGTCTTTTTATTACAGAAATCGAATCGAAGATCGGAAACTTTCATGCAACCTGAGACCGAACCAACGATCTGGATCGACGGCGAATTCCGCACCAAGGAAACCGCGACGGTCAGTGTCTATGACCACGGTTTTCTCTACGGCGACGGCGTGTTCGAAGGCATTCGCGTCTACTCGGGCCGCGTCTTCGAAAGCCACGCCCATCTCGTGCGCCTGTACGAATCCGCCAAGTCGATTCGCATGACGATCCCGATGTCGCTGGCCGAGCTCAGCGACGTGCTCGAAGCGTGCGTGAAGAAAAGCGGCATGACGGATTCCTACATTCGCCTGGTCGTCTCGCGCGGCCCGGGCGACCTTGGCATCGACCCGCGAAAAAGCCCCAGGCCGTGCGTCATCGTCATCGTCGATAAGATCAACGTCTACCCCGCTGAGGTGTATCAAACCGGCATGGCGATCATCACCAGCAGCGTGACGCGAAACCACTCCAACGCGTGCCCGCCTCGTGTGAAAAGTCTCAACTATCTCAACAACGTTCTTGCGAAGATCGAGGCGAACGACGCGGGCGTGTACGAGGCGATCATGCTCAACTCGCAGGGCAATGTCGCCGAATGCACGGCCGACAACATCTTCATCGTCCGCTCGGGCGAGATTCAAACGCCCGGCACGAGCGAGGGCATCCTCGAAGGCGTGACCCGCCGCGTCGTGATGGAACTTGCGAAGCAGCACTCGATCCCGCTGGTCGAAAAAGTTCTGCAGCGGCACGACGTGTACATCGCGGATGAAGTGTTTCTGACGGGCACGGGCGCGGAAGTCGTGCCGGTGACAAAAATCGACGGCCGCGTGATCGGCGACGGCACGCCGGGCCCGATCACGAAAAAGATCGCACAGATTTACATGAAGTTCGCAAGGGGCGGGTAGAAAGATCAAGTGTCCGCAGATTACCGCGGAAATTTGCGACGAATCGGTCGCTGATTCAGATCGGAGTCAGATCGGAGTCAGATCGGAGTCAGATCGAAATACTGGCACTTTATCCGCGTGTAGCCGCCAGCTTGCTGGCGCTTGATGTGCACGCCTCGTCGTACGAAGCGCCAGCAAGCTGACGGCTACACGGGAGGGAAATCGCGTGGGCGCGCGGGTAGAGAGGGGAAGTTCCCGGTGAGAGATGACTCGAAGCCTAATGCCACGTTCTGGCACTCCAGAGCGTGCCCGGGACATCGGCCAAGCCGCACGCTTTGCGAGTAAACAAAACGCGGCACCCTGATATAAACTCTGATTAGATCAAATCATGCGAAGCCACGCATGCGGAATCCGCGTACGGCGTTGCGTGGCACCCGACAACTGGGGATTTACTGCAGACGGCTGAAGTGTAACAAGACTTCCACATCCACCAACGGTTGAAATTTCTGTGACTTCCTGAAACTCACGCACGAGGTAAGCGGGTCGGGCCTGCCGACTGGGACAAGCCTGCGGGCACCGATGACCACTTACCTCGTGTGTTCCCTTGTAAGGATTGAAGTTCGACGAAGGCAGATTTAGAGTGCCGCGCCCTGACTTCGGCGGATCAATAGAACGCCGCTGACGGCGATCAGGGAAATGATCACCTGCGGCTCGGAATTGGCGATGAGCGACACGTTATCGAGTGCCGAACCCCATGAACCAGAATCGGCGGTTGTGTCGAGGAATCTGAGCGCCGTCGGATTTCCACTGGCGAAGAAGGTGAAGGTCTGTTTCAGCCAGCCCAAGCTAGAATTAGTGTTGATTAAGGTATCAGGGAGAAAGCTGAAGTTAACTGTTTTTCCGTCGATCGACACTGTCAGGGACTTTTCAACAGCGCCATTATCGAGATTCCCCGCCATATCGAACGACAGTTCGTATTCTTGGCCCGCGGCGAGAGTGATGTCCTGAAAGATGCCGCCGTTGCCACTGAGAATTTCCGAATTTTCAGTTCCGTTAGGATTGCGTCCAGTTCCATTCAGGTCGAGCGAGCGCAAACCATCGGACGCGACCCAGAAAGTGCCCTTCCAGTCGACGCCGTTGGTGTAACCAAGTCCACCCGTGGTCGTGTTCACCACCGTCCACCCGGCGATAGTGTTGTCACCAGGATTTAACGTGATGAAAGATCCGACACTTCTCGCCGTCGGGTCTTCGAAGCTGCCGTTGGTGACGAGATTCGCCCCCATTACAGCGGGAGCGACGGCCAGCAGCGCGGCGACCGCGCTGCCGGTGATAGCGGCTTGCGTACGACCCGTGGCCGAAGAACGACCAAACAAAGACTTATCATTTTGCATTTCATCCCCT
>JBBQKP010000005.1:0-35997 GCA_038326995.1 Tepidisphaerales bacterium | reverse complement strand
GGCATCGTCTTGAAGACGCCGTCTTCGTCGCAAGGCACGCAGCCGTGGAAGATGAGGTGGTCGTCGCGAACAAGATACATCGACCCGCGCCCGACCATGTACTTGATGTGCTCCTGCAGTTTCTGGCTGTGGGCGAAGCTGTATCGCATGCGGTCCATACATTCCTGTTCGAGCGGGGTGAGCGTGTAGGGGTCACTCGGATCGATCGTGGGCAAGTATCTATCGCGAAGCGGGTAGACCTCTCCGTCGACGGTCACGGTGCCCGCGGCGTGGTCGATGTGGTGCAGAAGCCTCCTGTGGTCCATGTCCCAGGACGGATTGCGGGCGATCATCTGCCCTTCGAGCTTGAACTGAATGATGGCGATGGCCTTCTGCATCTGCGCGACGAGAATCAAGGGACGAGTCCCTTTTATCTTGGGCATGAAGCACTCGGCCGGGTCGTCGCCGTAAACCGCGCGAGCGAGATTTTCCAAAGGTGTGAGCGGAATGCTGTAGCCCTCATCGATCTGCGCGAGTCTTCGATATCTTAAGGAGACGCGCAGCACATGGCAGATGAGAGCGTTGTGCCCCATGGCCGCGCCAATCCAACCCGCGTCATGGTTGCCGTAGATGAAGCTGACGTTGGGCTGCTGGCGGAGGTAGTCCAGGACTTTGTCGCCGCGCGGGCCTCTGTCCCAGCAGTCGCCGCCGATGACGAGTTCGTAGATCACCAGATTTCGGATGAGCCTGCCGATGAGGTGGATGAGGTGCAGCGCGCTGCCGTGCTCGACGAGCTTATCGATGATCGCGTGGAAGAAGCCGGTGCCTCGTTCGGTGGTGGGCGCGCTGAGCATTTCGACCAGGAGCTCTTCGTACTCATTTGGAAAAACCCGCAGCGCCCTGCGCAGGCTGTAGCGCGAAACCAGAGGCCGCAAAAGTTCGAGCTGCAGCTCGATCGTGCGGCGGGCGTAGCAGCGAAGTTCGTCAGGATCGATCAGCGTTTTCTCGAGTCGTTCCACCACCTCTGCCGGGTAAAAAATCAGCGTGATGAAGCTGCTGAGTTCGTCTTTGGATAGACGTCCTGCGAAAAGTTTCTCGACGAGGGGGCGAAGCGTTCCTGATGCGTTGTTGATGACGTGGCGAAGTTTTTGGTGCTCTCCGTGTATGTCGGAAATAACGTGGATGCTGCCCTTGGGCAAAGTCAAAACCGCGGCCAGGCGCGATATCTCCGCGACCGCTGCGTCGCAGGTTGGAAATTGCATCTGCAGAGTTTTGAGAATCGCGAGCTGCTTGGAACTGTTCATGCGGCGAGGAGTTTACCCCAACAACCGCCGGGGCCCGAATTTCGCTGCCACGCTTCGGAAAAAATGTCACACCAAGTTCATTCGACGAACCGAATGTCAAGTGAATGCAACAGAGTTGCAAAAGGATGGGTGTCAATTAGTCTTGCTTCGGTATCTCTTGTCGCTTAGCAAGACGCGGACGGTGTTTACCCGATGTACTGGCGATCGAATACCCGTGTGGGCGATGTCATTCACTAATCGACGTTCGCCGTTTTCCATGGACCACTCAACTGAAATAATATTCAGACCGCGGGCCTTTCGATCTCGATTGACGGCGTGGTCGAAGACCCGCCTTGCTGCGGTCGTATTGGTGTGTGTTCTTTGCGCGCTGCTTTCGACAACCGCCCAGCACGCACAGGTTGCTTTGGCCGGTGCGATCGCCGTGCTCGTATTGGGTATCGCGTGTCCGTGGCTGATCATCGCGAGCGTGCGTGCCGGGCTTTCGACATCAAGCAGTGCGGCAAACAATCGCGTGACGGTCGGCGAGAAGATCGACTTTCTGCTGATCACCAAAAACGCCTTGCCGATCTCTCTGCCTTCCTTCGCGCTGGATTTTGGCGTCATCGAACTGACTAAGAACTTACTTCAGTTTGAAACCCCGACCTTCGCTTGCCCGGCAGGAAACGGCAGTGTCGTTTTACGCGCCCGCGCAAATTGCAGGGGCGTGATCGATCTTTCGGCCATCCGACTGGTCACGTCGTTTCCGCTTGGCCTGATCACGGCTCGTCGAACGATCAGCGCAGGCGGAGAGTTGATCATCTGGCCGGTCGCGATCGAGATTGATGAGTCGATGCTGACGTCGGCCGCACAGGCGTTCTCGACGGATTGGGTCGCGTCACGCATCTCAAACACGGGCGAGCTGAGCGGCGTGCGGAACTATCGTCGCGGCGACTCCATGCGAAGCATCCACTGGCAGCAGACTTCGCGTCATGGCAGGCTCATCGTCACGGAACGAGCGGGCGGTGAATCAAGACAAATGCACGTCCGCCTCGACACCCGGGCGTCATCCTTCACCGACGACGCCGACTTCGAACGGGCCGTTTCTACCGTCGCTGGAATTATCGATCTCCTCTCGACTCAGCCCGTCACGCTTCATCTGCACATGGGCGAAACAAGAATCGTCGTTTCTGATGAGCAGTCCCGAATCAGTGCGATGGACGCGTTGGCATGTGTGGCAATGGTTCACGACCTTGGTTCTACCGAAACCTTTATGCAACTCGCACCGGGAAACGCCGCCGCAAGAGCGATGTTGGTAACCTCGCCACTCGGCTGGCAATCAATTCCGGCAGAGTCGTACACGCCGATGATCGTCCAGGCCGCATGACCGATCACATGACCATTACATGACACTGGCCACCGCCATCCTCTTCGCAGTCGCGATCTTCGCGGTGCACATCTCCCGGCAACCCAACTCGACGGTGATGTCGAACATCGGTGTCGCGATCTTGGCGGGCGTTGTCGTTGCATTCGCACGTATCGCATTAACACATGCGCTCGCTCGCAAATTGCCGGGCAGTACTTCCCAACACACACTCGCCGTCGCCGTCGTTTTAATTGCAGTCGTCACCGCTTTGTCTCTCACGCCACAGTATCAGATGACCAACGAAGAACGCGTGATGGCGTGGCTGTTGTGCATCGCGGCGGCGCTGTTCGTGTGCGGTGCGAGTCGAGTTAAAACATCTCAAAGCGCGCTGTTCCAAAGCTCATTGCCTAAAAGTGCGTTATCCAAGTGCGCGATCATCAGCACCGTCGTCACACTCATGGCCGTCCCCGGCACGAACGAAGCGCACCGCCTTCTTATCGTCATCGCACTCGCCTGGAGCGGCGTAACCTGGCTCGTCATCGCCTCGCGCGAACGCGGACCGCGCGTCTGGCTCACCGCTATCGGCGTGTCGGCGTGTGTCGTGGGTGTGATCGTCGTCGCGCACCAAATCATCAAGCCCACCGACGGAAATCCCTCCTACGCCGCGTTCGTTCCTTCCTCGGGCGGCACCGAAGAGGGCGACGATCTCGCTCGGCGTGGCAAGGGTGAAGGCCCCGACGAGATCGCCGGCAACTCGCCAGACTCCGTCGGTTTCGACAACAGCGATAACTTTTCCGAGTCCGGCAAGGACGGCCTTTACGATCTCTGGATCGAAAGCTACGGCGCACCAGTCAAGTCCGAGGATCAAAAGAAAATGGTCGGGATCAAGCCACAGGATGTGAACATCGTGGCCGCTCCCGACAGGGAAAATTTAGGCGTGGGCAAGTCATTCGAAATCAAGCGCAAACGCGCCGAATCGACTTCCTCCGCCAGCTCCAAACCCGATGTTCAAACCGCCGCGGCGATGTGGGTGAAGGGACCAATGCCGGCCTACGTTCCGCTCGCGGCATTCGCGGATTTTACGGGCGATAGCTGGCAGGCGATCGACCACGGAAAGGGCGCGGTGCCGGTTCGATTGGCGGGCAATTCGACGTGGATGGAGATTTTGCTCCGGCCCAGTTCCACCGCATTTCGCGGGTCTGATTCGCATGAGATTCGCGTGGGCAATCTGGGCGGCGACGTCCTGCCGTTCACGCCGATCGTCGAGCGTTTCAAAATGGGCCGCGTCAACAAGCCGCAATTCTTTTTGTCATCGCAGGCGGGTCTGGTCAGGCTCGCGACGCGCACGTTGCCGCAAGGCGCTACCCTGCAGGTCCAGAGCAAGCGAGTCGATCCATCGCGACTTGTTGGCGTCGAGCCGGCATTGCCTCGCAACAGTGACCCGCGCATGCTTCGATACGACGGCTTGAGCCTGCGCGCCGCCGAGCTGACACGCGAGTGGGCGAACGCGAATCAAGATGATCCCAGCTTGGATCGCGGCTGGCGTCAGATCGAGTCGGTGATCCGCAGACTGCGCGAACACGTTCAGCACGACCGCGACGCCATCGCCAGCAACGAAAATGGCATCGATCAATTGCTCTTTGAGACTCGACGCGGCACGGACTATCAGATCGCAACCGCGGCCGTGCTGATGCTGCGAAGCCTGAGTTATCCGACCCGACTCGTGAGCGGTCTTTACGCGGATGAAAGCGATGTCGACGCACGAAGCGGCTTCGCGGCGCTCACGTCGGCGCATACTCATTTCTGGATCGAAGTGAGGCTCGCGGACGGGACATGGATCACCCTCGATCCGACGCCGGGCTACGCGATGTTCAATCTGCCGGCCCCGCCCGGAGAGTGGCTCGCACAGGTGCTGCGCGCTTCGAAGACGCGCGCGATGGCCGATGCACCGCAAATCGTTCTGGTGATGGGCGTGGCGACAGGATTTTGGATGTCGCGAAAGCGCATCATCGATTTACTCATGACCTGGCGATGCCAGCGCCGCGGCTATTCGCCCATCGACGTGCTGAAGGTGATCGAACGTCGCGCGCGACTCGCCGGCGAGCCGCGACCGATCTACACTCCGCCCGGCCAATGGCTCGGCCAATTAATTTCAAGCACTGCATCAGTCGAAACCGGAGACCAGCTCATTGCCGCATTGAATCGCGATCTGTATCACCACTCAGATAGGTCGTTCCATAAGCCAGCCCAAAGCTTCGGGCCGGGCAAGGATGTGCTTGATCGACTGTCGCTCGGGTCCATGCATAAGAAGAAAGTCGAAGCCCAAAAGAACAACAAAAAAACATGAGTATTCCACTTCCCATACATGCTCTCGCGTCGGTCACAGATTGCACCGCGGTTGAGAAACACCTGCGTGCCATCGACCGCATTCGGCAAAGCCTGAATCGCGCGCTTCGAGGCAAGCAGGACGTCATTGAAAACGTCCTGGCGTGTGTGCTGGCAAGAGGGCACCTGCTGATCGAAGACTTGCCGGGGCTGGGAAAGACGACGCTCGCCAAAGCCCTGGCCGGCAGCGTGGGCGGGCGTTTCAATCGTCTGCAGTGCACGCCCGATCTCCTGCCGGGCGACGTGACGGGCTTCAGCGTTTTCAACCAGAAGACGCGTGAATTCGAGTTCATGCCCGGCCCGGTTTTTACCGACGTTTTACTCGTCGATGAGATCAACCGCACCACGCCGCGAACTCAAAGTGCGCTGCTCGAATCAATGGCCGAGCAGCAGGTGACGGTCGACAATACGCAGCACAAACTCAGCGAGACATTTTTCGTGATCGCGACGCAGAATCCTGTTGAGCATCATGGCACATACGCGTTGCCCGAGGCACAGCTTGATCGCTTTGCGATGAAGCTTCGCATCGGCTATCCGGGGCGCGAGCACGAGCTGTTAATGCTCGCCGCCGCCGTCGGCCCGTGCTGTGTCAACGACAGTCCCACGCCCGAGCAGATCGTCCAGATCGCCGACCTCCACCACCTGCAGCAGCACGTCGCCGCCGTCGCAGTCGGTTCGAAAGTGCAGGGCTATCTCGTTGATCTCGCCCAGGCGACCCGCTCGCACAAGTCGGTCGCGCTGGGTCTGTCTCCGCGCGGTCTGCTGACTTTGCAACGTGCATCGCAGGCGCGTGCGTTTCTAAAAGGCCGCGAGTTTGTAACGCCCGACGACGTGCAGGCCGTCGCGCCGCCCGTGCTGGATGTTCGTCTTGGCATGCCCGCCGCTCGTGCGAGCGAGGTCATCAAGCAGTTGCTCCAGAGCGTGGCCGTTCCTACAGGAAGCTGATTCATGATCGACCTCGTGCTGATCTTCTTATTGCGTGCAGGGCAGGCTTTAATGTTGAGCTTGCCGACGCTGCTTTTGGGCATGCTCGTCGCAGGAGCGCTGCCCGCAGTGCTCGGCGGGGCGCGGATAAAAAAATATTTTGGTTCGGGCAGGGCGATTGATCTTTTCAATGCGTATGCGCTCGCGCTGCTAATGCCGGTGTGTTCGATCGGCGTGTTGCCTGTGCTGTTTGTGTTGCGCGGCTTGGGTGCGTGTGTCGCGCCGCTGGCGGTGATCGCGCTGGCCGCGCCGCTGGTGATGCCCTGGACGCCTGGCTTTCTGATCGACCGCACCGGAGCAGGGGCGGCGGCGCTGCTGGTCGTTTCCAATGCGATTATTTCGCTGTCTGTCGGCTTGATGCTTTGGTGGTTTGATCAGCGCGAGACCGGCCGCGTTGCACTCGAATCAATTCATGCCCAATCGCCATTCGAAAAACAGTCGCGAGCGCCCGTTTCGCCATCGCTCATGCAATGGGCGGCTCATTCAGGACGAGCCATCAATCTGCACATTATCGCACTGATATTGATCGCCTTCGCGGGCGTCGGCGTGCTCGCGCTTTTGATTCCGCCCAACGCGGTGGGCGACTGGCTCGTCGAGCGAAATGTCACACATGCCGTCCTGCTTTCTGGCATGTCGATCCTCTCTTACACGAGTCCCGAAAGACTGACGATGCAGGCGGGCGAAATCGTGCAGGCCAGCACGATGCCCGGACTCGTCGTGGTGATGGTCGCAGCAGGATCGGCCGTGCACGCGGGGCTTTTACTGCTCGGTTTTCGCGTGCTGGGTTTTGCAAAAATGCTGGCGGCGCTGCTCGTGCTGGGCGCGACAACCGTCGCGTGCGGCCTGATGGTCGATGCGATTGTGTTCGACCCAAAATGGTTTCCAGATGATTCTCACGCGTTCGAAGAAATGGGCAGGCCGTTCCATTTGACCGACCATCCTGATGGCGCCTTCGCGGGGTTCATGTTCCAGTTCGGCAAAGTGCTGACGCGGATGCACGTGGTTGCGGGCGTGTGCGTTTTGGTGCTGATGATCGCAGGCCGATTCGTCGGCAGCACGCGTGAGAAGTTCACCGGCGAATCGAGAGTGATGAGTGCGGGTGTTGGTCGAAGAACGCTCGTGCTGGGCGGCGGGTTGTATGTCGTGGTGGTGATCGTAGTGGGCGTGTATGCGTTTTACCCGCCGCCGACGATTGCCGCGGGCGAGCTCAGGCGACTCGCGGCCGATCTGGATTCAGCCCGGCGATCGGATCAGCCGAACGACCTTCATCACGCCTTGCGAGACCTGCGCCGCCGAGTGGACCAACTGCCGATGATCAGCGTGCTTTATTCAGGCCGACGCCTGGCGATCGAGCAGTCTGAATTCAATTCATTGCGGACGTATTTGAAAGATGTTGGTGATGAGGTAAGGACGAACGAAAGTGATGTGCGTGCGATCACATTTCGAAAGAGTCTGGGGCGTGTGCTTGCGAAGATGACGGAGTGAATTAAGGCTCGAAGTGCCCTTCTTCGATGCAGTTATCGGCCGCCGATAATAAGGGTTATGTAAAGCAGAGTAATCTCATCAATTCTGCTTTCTGTGTTGGGCGCTTCAAAACGCCTATGACGATTTCTGCTATTCTTTTGGCACCATCCTCCGATCGCGATACGCGAACCATCGCATGCGGTACTTTTTCCATGACACATCGGCCCGAGAACGACTCAACCACACGCACGCCCATAGACTCGGCTGAACTCGATCCGCGGTCGTGGGTGGAAACGCACGGCGACGCCCTTTTCGCGTATGCCATTTCTCGATTGGGCGATCGAAATCTTGCCGAGGACGCCGTTCAGGACACGTATCTCGCGGCAGTTAAGGCGCGGCTGAGCTTCAAAGGCGGCTCTCAAGTCCGGACGTGGCTTATCGGTATTCTTCGTCACAAAATCTCTGATATTCGTCGAAAGACACATCGAGAGACTCAGACCGCCGACTTACAGGATTCGGATGAGTTTGACGGCGCATCATCCAGTATCGACGCCTGGTTTGACTCAACAGGCCACTGGCGCAAACAGCCCGCGTCCTGGTCCGTTGACCCGGGCGCGCTCATGAGTCAGGAAGAGTTTTTCAGTGTCCTACGCGATTGCCTGGAAAAAATTCCCGGCCGAGCGGGCGACGCTTTCACCCTGCGTTTCGTCAACAATATTCCGCCCGAGGAAGTTTGTAAGGTTATGGAAATTTCGTCGACTAACTTCTGGGTACTGCTTCATCGCGCGCGAACGCGCCTTCGATCGTGCCTCGAAGTCAACTGGTTTGGAATCAAATCGCATTCTGAACCTTGATGAGCGCAGTGCGGGTATGTCTTGGCAAGGCGAGGAGCTTGGTCATGTTCGACTGCAAGCACGCGTCCATCCTCGTTTCAAAGAAGCTGGATCAGCCGCTTTTGCGTCGAGAGCGTATTCAGCTTTGGACGCACATGCGCATCTGTTCTACCTGCCGCCTTTACCGCAAGCAGCTCGTCGGCCTGCAGCTGCTGTTCGCCATCGCCAGTGAGTCCGGTCGCGTGTCGAAAGACGACTCGAACCGACTCAGTCCCGCGCAAAAAGATAAGATCAGTAAACAAATTGATGGAATCTTAAAATCTGAGTCGTCCCAGGAAGATTAAATATAATGAGACTGGTGCAGGCGACTGGCTGCAGGCAGTGCGATGTCTGGCCAGGCTGGCAAGCCATCTTCAAGTCTGACATAACGAAGCTTACTTTCCCCGCAATAAAGGATTTTCATCATGCTGTTTTCGTTCATTCCCTCCTACACCCGCTGGCTTCACACGCGCTGGCCGGCGGGCACGGTCGAGAAGCTTCCCGTCGTGAATCCCGACGGCTCGACCAACGTGCCGGGGATTTACGTGGTCGGCGATCTCGCGGGCATTCCGCTGCTCAAGTTCAGCTCCGATACCGGCGCGAAGGCCGCGCGACTCGTCTCTGCGCAGTTGAAAAACGAAGCGCCATCGGCCGAGGTCGATTACGATCTGATCATCATCGGCGGCGGCGTATCGGGAATGGCCGCGGCGCTGGAGGCTGGAAAGATGGGGCTGAAGTACGTCCTGCTCGAGGCGGCCGAGCCGCTCAGCACGATCGTCAACTTTCCCAAGGCAAAGCCGATCTACACCTACCCGACCGAAATGATTCCCGAGGGCGATCTGCAGTTCACCGCGCTCGTGAAAGAGCCGTTGCTTGATGAAATAAAAGAGCAGATCAAAGACGTCAATGTGCTGATGGCGCGGGCGGAAAAAATTTCGCTTCAGTCGGGGGTGTTGACGGTTGAGACTGCTGTGGACAAGGGTGGCGAGAAAGAAAAGAAATCGCTTCGCGCGCATCGCGTCATCATTGCCATCGGCCGATCGGGCAATTACCGCAAGCTCGGCGCGCCGGGAGAGGAACTGCCCAAAGTTTACAATCGCCTTCACGACCCCAAGGAATATGCCGGGCAGAATGTTCTCGTCGTCGGCGGCGGCGACAGCGCGCTCGAAACCGCGATCGCCATCGCGCAGTACGTCCCCAAGCACGGCGGCAAGGTCACGCTCAGCTATCGCAAGCCCGAGTTCGCCAGGCCCAAGCCCGACAACATCGACAAACTGCAGTCGCTCGAGAAGGCCGGCGCGATCACGATTGAACTCGGGTCGTCCGTCAAATCGATCAACGACGCCCAGGTCGTGCTGACTGATAAGGACAAGCAAGAGAAGACGATCAAGAACGACTCCGTCTTCGCCATGATCGGCCGCGAGCCTCCACTTGATTTCTTCCGGCGATCAGGCCTTTCCATCCACGGCGACCACACGCCCAAATGGTGGATCACGATTTGCATCTCCGCCCTGATCTTTGTCTTTATTTATCACTGGAAAAAAGGCGGCGTTCACATCACCGGCATTCACGCCATCGACCAGTGGCTCGATCTGGGTTCGATCTGGTCGAGCAACGGATATTTTCCGTACAACATCTCCGCGTGGTGGGCAGGTCTGGGCGGCTGGTTCGCGGACAAGACCACCCTTTTAGGTACGATGAAGATCACTATCGGCGAGCCGGGATTCTGGTACTCGCTGATCTATTGTCTTGCGATCATCATCTTCGGCATCCGCCGCATCCGCAGACGCAAAACGCCCTATGTGAAAATTCAAACGGTCTCGCTGACGCTGCTCCAGTGCATCCCGCTTTTCCTCCTGCCCTACCTGGTTTTGCCCTGGCTGGGCAACCTCGGCGCATTCAACAGCGGAGTTGCCAAGTCGTTCGCGGACGAGTTTTTTCCGGCGGTCGATTACGGTCACGGCCGCGAGTATTGGCGCGCCTTCGGCTTCATCCTCGCCTGGCCGTTATTCATCTGGAATATATTTACCGATAAGCCCATGTGGGGCTGGCTCATCGTGTCTGTGGTTCAGACCTTCGTCCTGATTCCCGTCCTCATTTACTATTTCGGCAAGGGCGTCTATTGCGGTTGGATTTGCTCATGCGGCGCACTCGCTGAAACCGTCGGCGACCAGCACCGTACGAAAATGCCGCACGGCCCGTTCTGGAACCGTCTCAACATGATCGGTCAGGTCTTCCTCGCTTTCGCGTTCGTCCTGCTGGGTCTGCGAATCCTCGGCTGGATCTGGCCGCAATCCTTCGCCGCCGTGTGGTTCAGCTATCTGCTGAAAGAGCTTCCCGTATTCAACTATGTATGGTTCGTCGATCTCTTGTTCGCGGGCGTCATAGGCGTGGCATTTTACTTCCACTTCTCGGGCCGCGTGTGGTGCAGATTCGCTTGTCCGCTTGCTGCCTTGATGCACATCTACACACGGTTCAGCCGCTTTGCGATCGTGGCGGAGAAGAAAAAGTGCATCAGCTGCAATGTGTGTACGACCGTTTGTCACCAGGGCATTGACGTGATGAGTTTCGCAAACAAGGGCCACGCCATGCAGGACCCGCAGTGCGTGCGATGCAGCGCATGCGTGCAGAGTTGCCCCACGGGCGTCCTGAGCTTCGGCCAGGTCGACGGCAATGGCGCGACGATCCGGCTCGATCCGTCTTGGCTTGCGGCCAGTCCTGTCCTGATGCGCGAAAGCAGCCCGGTGCAGATGAAAGTCAATGGGAAAGTTGGCGGCCGCCGCGTCTAGTTCATCATTCGACTCTCATTCCAAAACGCCTTACGCTTTGCCCATGCAATCCATGAACGTACAGCCCATGAACGTGTTGGTCGCCGGCGGCGCGGGATACATCGGCTCTCACACCGTCAGGCAGCTTAAGCTCGCCGGGCACAAGCCCGTCATCTACGACAACCTCTCGCGCGGCCACGGCGTCGTCGCGAAAATCCTCGACGTGCCCATCATCGGCGGCAGCTCCGGCGCACAGCTCGACGACAAGCCCCAGCTCATCAAGGCGCTGAGCGATCACAACATCGATTGCGTCATGCACTTCGCCGCCTACGCATACGTCGGCGAGAGCGTCCACGAGCCGCTCATGTACTACCGCAACAATGTCGCCACCACCATCAACGTGCTCGAAGCCATGCGAGATGTCGGCGTCAACCGCTTCGTCTTCAGCAGCACATGCGCCACCTACGGCGACCCGGACCGCGTGCCCATCACCGAAGACCTTGCGAAACGGCCCGTCAGCCCCTACGGCCGAAGCAAGTGGATGGTCGAGCAGATCCTTCAGGACTACGCCGACTCCAACAAGAGTTTCAAATTCGCCGCCCTTCGATATTTCAACGCCAGCGGCTGCTCGAGTGACGGCTCGATCGGCGAGCACCACGACCCCGAGCCGCACCTCATCCCTTCCGTCATCCAGGCCATCCTTGGTCAGCGACCGGAGCTGACCGTTTTCGGAACCGATTACCCCACGCCCGACGGTACGAACGTGCGCGACTACATTCACGTCGAAGACCTCGCGGATGCTCATATTCTCGCGATGCAGAAGCTCGACGAGCTGGGCAGAATCGTCGCAAATCTGGGCACGGGCAACGGGTTCTCAGTCAAACAGATCATTGCCGCGGCAGAGAAAATCACCGGCAAGAAAGTCCCCGTCACTTTTGGACCGCGCCGCAGCGGCGACGCGATTGCACTCTGGGCCGACCCTTCTCACGCCAAGAATGTTCTGGGCTGGGAAGCGAAATACAAAGACCCGGAAAAAATCATCCAGACCGCCTGGAACTGGCACAGCAAACACCCCAAAGGCTACGCCGATAAGATTTGAAGTCGATGAAGAAAAGCGCTTCGATTTGCATCGGCTGACAACGGCTTGATTCGCTGGCGATTGCCTAAATGTGGATCGCAATTGGCAGCTTTAACGAATCGACGTCTGCGCCTGATTCGGCTGTTCTTGATCGGAGTTCGAGAGCGGCCTGGGCCTTTGCGGGTTCGCGGCGAGGTACTCGATGCGGTCTGCCGACTGACGAAACTGAGGATCGAATTGGAGCGAGCGGACATAGTGCTGTCTCGCGATGCTCGCGTTGCCGCCGGTTCGTACATGAGCCCGAGATTAAAGTGGACCGCCGCGGGAGGAAGAATGGCCGACATCTGCGTCGCGGCGTCCTGCATGCGTCCTTGCCGGGCTAAAAGCTGGCTGTAATTCAATCGCGCGCGACGATGTTTCGGGTCGGCAGAAATCGCGCGGCCAAATGCCTGCTCGGAATTGCTGTCCCGCTCCGCCAGCATATACGTGTAGCCCAGATTGCTGTAACTGTCGGCAGTCCCCTTGTTCACGCGGACGAGCGACTCCCAATATGGAATCGACTGGTCGTATTTCTTTTGACTGTTCAAGAGACGGGCGATCGAAAAAAGAGCCTTGGAGTTGTCCGGCTCAAGCGCCAGCGCCGCCTTGTAGCTTGATTCCGCCTGCTGCAATTGGCCGTTCTGCTCACTGACCATGCCCGCCGCGAGATGTGTTTGCGACTGGATTGCGGGCGGATTATCGATCGCGGGGTCGCTGACGTATTGCTTCTCGACGGAATAACCCGGCTTGTCACGAGCGAGCATAGAGCAACCGCCGAACACCGGTGCGATGAGAACGATCGTCGAGAGAACAAGATTGGTTTTGACTCGTCTAGCCATGGCATCGCCCTTCCGGTTCTAAGATTGATCGACCAATCGTAGGAAGAAGCATGAATCGCCAGAGGACGCGGCGACGCAGTGTTTTTTAAGACGGTGGTTCTTGAGCAACGCGAATCTTCATGAACCCGGCAAAAATCAGAAGACCCGACGGCCAGAGCGCGATAAGCGTCGGCCAGCCCCGCCCGATCGATGCTGCGTAACTCCAGCCGATCATCATAACGATGCCGCCCAGCAAAATCAGACCAATACCGGTTGCGAATTTGCCGCCAATCGCTTTAGACATTTACTTATTTTCCGCGGGCAGGTTCCACGTCGCTCGCATCGCGGCGATGATCATGTCGTTGGGGTTCCGCCGGGCGGCCTCACCCAGAAGATTGGCGGCGCGTGTTGTGTCTTCGACGTTGTAATAAATAAACGCCAGAAGCAGGACTGGACCGGCATCCTGCGGGTTGGCAGACGCCTGATCCTTGAGCTCTGAAATCAGAAATTCCAGACGAGCCTGACCGAGCATGGATTTGACGTCGTATCGCGCGATAAGAAGTTCCGGGCTACGCTCATAAGCCTGACGAAGGTGAACTTCCGACCTGCGGTAGTAACTGGCTCCGAGTTCGGCAATGGATCGGCCCATGAAAATCATCGCGTCCTCAGGTGCGATTTGCTCCGCGGAATCAAACTGATCAATGGCGGAGTTGAAACGCCCTTCACGCATCATTTCTTCGGCCCGCATGATCAGTGGCTTGACGTCGGCATCTGTGCCGTCAGAAATGTTTCGAACCTGAAGCGGGACGATGGGTGTGAGGGTCGATCGAGTTTTCTCGGATGTGGCCGGCAACATATTCGCCGTTGCGGGTGGAGTCGAAGGAGCATCGTTTCCGCGCATTGGCAGATTCAAGTCGGCCGGTTTCTCTGGCGATACGGGGGTCTTAATAGTGTCCGGGTTGATTTCGACAGGGGGTGCGTTTTGGGGTGCGTTAGAAGGTGTTGGACGTGCCGAGGGATCGGCATTGCCAGCATCTGGCTTTGCCGAATCATCTTTGTTCGCACCTGATGCCGGGGGAGTTGCGGGGATCGGCAGTGGTTTGACGTCACGACCCTTATTTCCGTCGAGTTGTCGTTGGGCCTCAATGCGTTCACGAACGAGGTTGTTGTTAACTTCGCGAATTGAACGAGCGGCATCAGCACCCGGAAGCGACTGATTCTTACGAACTTCATCCAAACGGCGCTGAAGTTCAGTGAGCTGAGGATTGACCCGACGCGAAACTCGCATGTCACGAACGGTGGACGTTTGGCCGGTATTGAAGCCGCTGTTGTCGAGTGAATTATTAAGTCCGCCGCCCGGACCGGAATTAGGAATTTTACCTGACGGATCGATGTTGTTTGGGTTGCCGTTACCGACGGTGCCGCTGTTAGCATTATTCAGCCGAGCGTCGGGGATGATGTCGGTTGAATTGACTCGCGAGTCTGGGGTTTTTGAGACCGTCGTGTCGATTTTGGAATTCTCGGCACGGCGGGTCAGTGCGGTGTATTCGGAGAGAATGTCGACGGCGCTGAGCGACTCGGGGAGTATCTCGCGAGGCGGTGCAAAAGTGGAGCTTGCAGACATCGCCTCGCCGATCCCTCCGGAAAGCGGTGAAAGGCGAGTGGACGTGTTGGACTGCAAAAGATTGATGCGGGAAGGGGTGGAGGCGATTTGCTGTCGTGTGAGCCCGCCGAAATCGATTCGAGAATCGAATGATCGAGCGATGGGACTTCGCTGAGCCGAGATGGTTCCATCGGCGAGACGCTGAAAGCCCGTTGGGGTAGAAACGGTATTGCTGCTGCCGAAAAATGGTCGGGCAATCCCGGCATTATTGACGAATTGCCCTTGGGCTCCGAATCCAGAGGAGCCTCGAATGAAGTTATCAACGGTCGCTCCGCCGACCCGTCCGCGGAAGGCCGAGGGATCGGTATAGCCCAGAGAGCCGCGAAATGCTTGACCTGCGGTGACGTTACCGGTCGTAATAAAATTGCCGCCTAGGCCGTTGTTAGCCAAGATGCCGTTCTGATTAAATCCGTTGGACCCCAATCGGTTGTTGGCGTCTCTGGCGTTGGAATTATCGATGCGGTATTGGGCTGATGCGGATGCCGAAAAAATTGCCAAGACCGCCGAGCAGGCGGATGCCAAAACGACGGTTTTGTTGATCGCACTTCGAGAAAACGAGTGTCGGAAGGTTGTACTCATGGTAATGAACTCCTGAAGAAACGAACTATTCTCAGTTTAATGCGTCATTTAGGTCGGGTCATGAAACCTGCGTCGAATGTTTATACCCTTTACCACTCTGAATGTTGCGGAATGTTGCGGATAAAAAGCTGATTAAGCGATTAGTTTTACGATCGCCGCCACTTTCTTTTGGCTAAATGTTCGACCCGAACATCTTCCTTATTGTGTCAAGGCATCGAGTGGTTGTCAAGAGGAATTGACACGAGTATCTCGCGACAACACGACATTGATCTCACGCGTCGGGTCGCTTTGGCGCGGCATAACGAGATTGACCGCCATAATCCGCCGATATGAATAATGTGAACGATTTTGTGTCTAAATTTCGAAACGCGGAGCGAACTGCTGTTGGAGAGGTTGTTCGACGCGCTTACAACAACGGGTCTCAGAAACGACTCTTTACATGTTACATCAATTGTACGGGTATCTCTTCTAAGATTTGATGCATTCAACGGATCAAACCAACCTCCAGCCAGACGCCATTCCCGGCGGACCGGCGAGAGCTGCCCGGCGTGGTTCGACATGGTTACGGGCGGCGACGACGCTCGCGGATCAGGGGATCGTGTCGTTGACGACGTTCGCAACGATCTGGCTGATGAACCGTCTATTAGGGCCGGAAATGAGCAAGGTCGAGCAGGGAATGTACGGGCTGATTTATGCGAGCGTCTGGGTGTTCGCGCGTGAGATATTACAGTCGCTGGTTTCGACGCCGCACACGATCGCCGTGCCGACAAAACATGGAATGGAAAGGCGATTTCTCAACGGCAGTTCGATGTTGCATCAGTTGGTGATCACAGGGCTGATATCAGCAGCACTATTTGTGGCGGCGGGCATTGTACGATTCGAAGGGGGTTTAGATGGGCAGACTCGGTATGCGATGCTGCTGACGGCTGCGGCGGCGGCGACGCCTCCCCTGCTCCTTTGGAATTTCGTGCGGATCTGGTGCTTCTCGCTCCGTCGTATGCAACTGGCGCTCGTGCTGGACGTTTGCGTTTCGACGCTGACTTTTTCGGGCATTTTCCTGTTGTGGCACTTCTCAATGCTGCGGGCAGAGTGGGTCGTGGTCATGATCGGCCTGGCGAATCTATTGCCAGTGTCGGTCGTAATGTTCATCGTGCGACGCGAGTTTAGCTTCGACATGAAGCAGGCTCAAAGGGACGCGTGGTCGAACTGGACCACCGCCCGCTGGCTGCTGGGCAGCAGCATGATCTGGGCTTGTGGCTTATATCTTTATCCGTGGCTGATCACGGCGATGCGCGGCGCGAGCGACGCGGGCATTTATGCGTTTTGCTTTACGATGGCGGGGCTTGGTAATCCGCTGTTATTTGCAGTTCAAAACTGGCTGGGCCCGCAAATCGCACACGCATTCGCCCAGAACGACGCGGCCGGGTTTCGTAAATACATTTACAAAGCGACATGGGGCTTCGCACTTCTGATGACGCCCGTCGCTTTGGGCATGGCGTTCTTCGCCGAATCGTTGCTCCATGTGATCGGCAGGCAGTATGTGGGTAACGGGCACACGGTGGGATTACTGGCCCTGGCGATGATCCCTCAGGCGGTGAGTTTCGCGCTCTCGCGTGGGCTCTTTTCGATGGGCAGGGCGAGCCTGGATTTGGCGGCGAACATCACGCCGATTGTGGTGTTCGCTGTCGTGGGCGTGGTTCTGGTTCGACATTATGGGCCTGAAGGTGCCGCGGCTTCGATGGTGCTTGCACAACTGAGTGGCGCGACTTTCCGCCTGGTCGCATTCTCACGAATGGCGGTCGATCAAAAGCCGATAGAACATAAGGAAAGCGTGGGTTCAGGGTCGGATAATGTGCCGATGCCGTCTGATGTGGTGTAAATCACATAATAAAAAAGAGCGCAAGCGGCAGCAAAACAGCGGTTCATGATCAACCTCTTACCAAATTCAATAGTGCCCGGCCGCGCGGTCGGCGTTGCTGTTACGCCCAATAGCGTTATCGCATGGCCGTGGTTTACCGCAATTCTATTCGTCCTCGTATTTATCATGGCGTCGCATGATTTTGCTGCGGCTCGGAACTGGCAGATCGCGACTGAATCCGATGTCGCGAATCTCGCCGAGCGAGTTTCTGAAGGCCGAATCGGGCGTCAGCTCGCCTTTCCAATTCTCGCAATTTGGGCACTCGTACAATTCATTAAACCCGCCCGCACACGGTTCCACGTCGACGGCTGGCTTCTCGTGCCCGCAATTCTTCTGGTCGTTTGGGCGTTCGGCTCGATCCTTTGGAGCCACGACCGTCCGCTGACGTTTAAACGTCTCATCGTGCTTGGCAGCATGCTGCTCGCGGTCGTCGCATTTGCCAGGCAATACAGATTGCGCGATGTGCCGTTCTGCATGCTCGTGGGCACATCGATCATGATGTTGCTGGGCATTGCGTGCGAGCTCATTTATTCCCCCGCGCTGCTGGGCGACGGATATCGCTTTGCCGGCAGTCAGCACCCCAATCACACCGGCATCAACAGCATGTTGATGATGCTGGCATCGATCTACTTCTTTGCGAGAACGGGCTTGTGGCGGTTCATTGTTCTCGCGGCTATCGGGTTCGTCATTCTAATTCTGACCAAATCCCGCACGGCCATGCTGGGCGGCGTCGTCGGCGTGGGCGTGTTTCTGGTCCTCACTTCCAAACCCCAACGGTCGCTGTTCGTGGGCGCTCTATTCGCGTCAATCGCCTTATTATTCACAGCGATTTACACCACCGGCATTCTCCCGCCCGTCTATCAGGCCGTGCTGATGGGCCGCGAAAATTCCGACCCGACCACACTCACAGGTCGCACCGACATCTGGAGCGCGGGCTTTCAGCTCCTGATGCTCGACCCGACTCGCCTGATCACGGGCATGGGCTTCGACAGCTTTTGGAACGCCGCTTTCACCGACCACATCTCAAAGGTCGTAAAGTTCAAGATCAGTGAGAGTCACAACGCCTACATCGACCTGATTTTCGAGCTGGGTATTGTCGGCCTAGTGCTTTGGGTAACGGTGCTGGGCATGGCAATCCGCGCGAACCTCCTGCGGCTTTGCATCAACGGGCCGGGCGGGCGACTCGCCGGTGCGTTCGGCCTTGCGATGCTCGCGTTCGTCATCGTCCACGGCATCGCCGAGGCGACCTTCATCGACTGCACCTATCCCACCCTCTTCAGCTTCATCCTCATCGGCCTGGCCGCGCTTCAACAACCCGCGAGCATTTCACATCCCGCGCCGGTCGTGGAGGGAGATTGAAACTTATTTTCGGCAAAATTGACGCTCCTTCGAAATCAACAGAAAACAAGGCCAATCTAAACTCGGCCTCGTTTATCCCATGACCGACTCACCCGATCCCAACCTCCGCGTCCTCATCGTGACGGGCGACTTCCCCCCTCACCTGGGCGGCATCGGCGACTACAGCGAGAAACTCGCCGACGCCATGAACAAACTGCACGGCGTCACGTGCGACGTCCTTACCACCAAGCCTTCTTTAACGTCACCCAACGACGGCGTCACACGATCCTTCAACCTCATGCGAAGCGTCCCGGACTGGACCTTCGCCCACCGCAAACTCATCCTCGATGTCGTCCGCAATTACGACGTCATCAACATCCAATACCCCGGCGTCGCCTACGGACGAAAACCCTTCATCAACCTCCTGCCAACCCTCATGCGGACGGGCGCGAAACACGTCGCATCCACCGTCACCATTCACGATTTTCGTGTCATGAGCCAGAAGTGGCGGCTACGCACCTGGCCGATGCTCAACAACGTTCACGGCGTGGTGCACGTCGATCCGGGCGATTGGCCGGTGATTCGCAAATGGATCACTCGCTTCAAGCCCCCGCCTTCAGTGTGCGTGCCGATCGCCAGCAACGTCGAGGTCTTGCCCTGCTCTGTTTCCGACCGGATCGCGTGGCGCAAGGAGCTCGATATCGCCGACGATGAACTCGCCGTCGCGTATTTTGGCGTTATCTATCTGCACAAGGGCATCGACGAATTGTTCGAGGCCGTTCGCCGCGTCAGGCAATCCACGGGCAGAAAAATCCGCAACATCATTCTGGGCGATTTCGATCGCGAAGAGCCCGAACTGCAGCAACTTCAGCGTCGCATCGAGTCCGAACCTTCGACGACGTGGGTCCGCAAGGCCACGCTCCAGCAAGTCAGTCGCGGACTGCACGCATCCGATTTTTCTGCACTGCCTTTCCACTCCGGAACGAGCATCAACCGAAGCTCGATGCTCGCCGCCCTCGCACACGGCCTGCCGACCGTCACCACACGCGGGCACGTCACACCGCCCGACATTCTCGATCGCTTCGATCTGCTTTTGGTCGCGCCGAAATCCGTCGAAGAACTCGCCGGCGAAATCGAGCGGCTCGTCATTGATGGCGCGCTTCGCGCGAAGATGCGCGCAAGCAGTCAGGACCCGGCACGACAAGTCACGTGGGAGGCCGTCGCGCGAAAAACCGCCGATTTTTATGCGTCGATCAGCAAACGCCGCGTGCATTTGCCCGCCTCCTTTCCAAGGCTCGCGTCGTGAGTTTTCGCAAGTGATTGTCAGCTGATTGTCATGCCATGCGAATCATCAACGCACACAACAAACATCAGGGCCACGGCGGCAGCGAAGTCGTTTTCGAGTTCGTCACGCGACTGCTGCGCCAGCACGGCCACGAGGTCATGGAGATGTCGCGCGACAACGCCGAGATCGGCGGGCTAGGCCCCAAGCTCAAGGCCGCCGCGTCCATGATCTGGAGCCGAAAAAGCGCCGCCGACATCAACCATCTGATCGACGAGTTCAAGCCCGACGTCGTTCACTTCCACAATATCTATCCGCAGCTTTCGCCCAGCGTGATTCACGCTTGCCGCAAGCGCGGCGTGCCCGTCGTCGTGCACATTCACGATTACAAATTCACCTGCCCCACCGCGCAACATTTGCGAAACGGTCAGCCCTGCGAGAAATGCCTGACCGGCCATGCCTATTGGGCCGCCATTCACAATTGTCGCGGCTCGCACGCCATGAGCATCGCGTACGCGCTTCGCAACATCAGCGCAGCAGTCCTGGGCACGCTCGATCGCGACACGACTTTCTTTTTGCCCTGTTCGAATTTCGTTGGCGAGCTCCTCATCCGCGGCGGATTCGACAAGAACAAAATACGCGTCCTGCACAACTGCAGCGAACTGCTGGATCATGGTGTTACAGGTCTCCGACCTGTGATTGAACACGGGTCAGAGACACCTGCCGCAAATGAGACACCTGCCACCAGTGAGACGCGGTCCACTGATTCGAATTCTACTGACAGCTACATCGCCTACGTCGGCAGAGTCAGCCCGGAAAAGGGAATCGATAATCTGATCGAAGTGGCGAGGAAAGTTCCGGAAGTGCCGATCCGCATCGCCGGCGAGATCGACAAAATGCCCGGCCTTCAGGATCGTGCGCCTTCGAACGTGACGTTCGTCGGCAAACTATCGCGCGCAGAAGTCGCCGAGTTTTTGAATCACGCCCGCGCGGTCGTCGTGCCCAGCATCTGGTACGAGGCGTTTGGGCTCGTCGCCGTCGAGGCGATGGGTCGCAGACTCCCCGTCGTCGCATCACGGATGGGCGGGCTTCAGGAAATCGTCGACGACGGCGTGAACGGATATCTCATCGCCCCGCACGACATCGACGCCTGGGCCCGCGCACTTTCAGGGCTCTGGACCGACCCGGCACGGGCAAGGAGAATGGGCGAGGCGGGGCGCGAAAAAGTGCTGCAGAAATTCTCGCCCGGCGTGTATCACCAACGACTGATTTCGATCTACGAAGAAGCAATCCATAAAGGGGCCAGCACATCATGAGCAGTTCAATCCATCAACCTCTCAAGCTCTCTGCTTTCCAGCAAAGCCTGGGCGGCAAGCGAAAGCTCCGCATCGCCGCTATCGGCGGACGCGGCGTGCCCAGCAGCTACTCCGGCATCGAGCGCATCTGGGAATGCATGTTCGATTACTTCGTTCAGCTCGGACACGAAGTTACCGTTTATTGTCGTCCTCAAATCGAGAAACTCAAAGACGGCCGCTTCCGCGGCATGCGTCAGGTTCACCTTCCCGCGCCCGGCGGAAAGGCCCTGGAAACCGTCACGCACTCACTGCTTTCGATGACGCACGCCATCCGATACGGCGACGAAAACGGCGAGCCTTTCGACGTCATCAGCCTCCACGCCATCGCGCCCAATATCGCCCTGCCCATCGCCAAACTCGGCGGCGTGCCCGTCGTCTCACACGTCCACGGCCTGGATCACCGACGCGAAAAATGGAAGGGACTGGGCTCACGCGTCATCAAGACGGGCGAACATTTCATGGTCAAACTCGCCGACCGAATCGCCGTCGTCAGCAATGAACTCGTCGACTACTACCGCAGCGAATACGCCCTGGAAACCTATCACCTGCCCAACGGCGTCGTGCTCGTCGATGACACGTTCGAGCCCCACAAACCTACGCTCGAAAAGTTCGGCCTTTCCGTCGGACACTACATCACCGCCATCAGCCGACTCGTTCCGGAAAAGCGAATTCAAGACACCATCACCGCTTACAAAAACGTCAAAACAAATTTCCCGCTGGTCATCGTGGGCGACGGCACTCACGCGCCCGAGTATCTCAAACTCCTCAAGGCGACTGCCGCCGACCACCCGAAAATCATCTTCACCGGACACCAGTCGGGTGAGGCATTGAACACCCTCTTCCGATCGGCCGCGGTGTATGTGACGGCGTCGGAGCTCGAAGGCTGGCCGACGAGTCTGGTCGAGTGCGTCGATTGCGAAGTGCCCGCCATCACCAGCGCGATCCCGCCCCACATCGAGCTCATGAGTGCGATCAAGGATTACGATCTGCACTTCCCCGTCGGCGATATCGCACGCTTCACCGACCGCATGCAGTATGCGCTGGATAACATCGCGCACGTATGGAAGCTCGCGATCGGCGGACGCGAGCACGTACGCAAGAACTACGCCTGGCCGGCATTGGCGCAGAAGATGGAGACGCTCTATTGCCAGGTCGCCGCAGAGCACGGCAAGCGGTGATCAGAATCTCGCATTGAACTTGAAGTGCGACTGATCGAAAGAACTTCGCTTTCCCAAGTGTAGCCGCCAGCTTGCTGGCGCTTTAATGGACTCGGCTTGCAGATCAAACACCAGCAAGCTGGCGGCTACACAGGAGCCTGCGCGAGTTTGTAGGACAAACGAGAGCGCTATTAAGTCGACAAACAAATAATCATCTCTACACAAGCTCCCTGCAAAACGCTGCGACGTGCTGTGCGATGACGTCCGATGTTTCGCCAGCGTGTTGTCGCATGACGCGAACCACCGCCGTGCCGACAATCGCGCCGTCGGCCTTGCCTTGGAGCTGCTTCATGTGCTCGAGTTTCGAAACGCCAAACCCCACGCACACCGGCACGGGGCTGGCAGCTTGAATCTCCGCCAGGTTCGCCGCGATGTCGGGCGGAAGATCCTTGCGGTCGCCCGTTACGCCGCTCACCGCAAGGTAATACACGAACCCGCTGCATAGCTCGGCGATCAGCTTTCGCCGCGCTAAAGGCGTCGTCGGCGCGACCAGCAAAACGGTATCGAGCCCCGCCTGCTTCACACGCTCGCACACTTCCTGTGCCTCGGGCGGCGGCAAATCGGGAATGAGAATCCCGCTGAAGCCCGCGCGCTTCGCCTCACTCAGAAAGCGATCGACACCGAACCGAAAGACGATGCTGTAACTCACCATCGCGACCATTGGCGTCTTTGTAAGACCCAGCGTCGCGATCGCGTCGAAGATTTTCTGTGCGGTGATTCCCGCATTCAAAGCGATGTTGAACGCTTCCTGAATCACCGGGCCGTCAGCAATCGGATCGGAAAACGGAAACCCGATCTCGATCGCTCCGATTCTGTGCGTAGCGGCAACCTGGTCGATCGCGCGAATGCTCGCCAGTGTCGCTTCCATCGTCGGATACCCCGCTGGCAAGAACGGCAATAACGCAATTGAAGAGCCGCGGATATTCGCAAACGGACTGGCTGAATCGGTGGGTTGGGTCATGTCGAATGGGTTGTAGCGGGATTGTCGCGAACGTGGTAGCAGGAAGAGATCTTGGCTGCGGACGAACTTCGTCGGAGGACTTTTGTCGATGTGTGGCCGTTTCGTCGCAGACGCTGGCCTGCGTTCGCGTCCGTCGCCCCACGACGCGATCACTCGACATCGCCGGCAAGCCATCGCTTCTGATCTTCAGCTGGCAATGTCCCGCCGGACGGGCCAGGGCATTGCCAGACGTGCACTACAGACAAGCGCTCAAGAGGCTAGAAAAAGTTTTGTCCTAAAGAGAATCGGAAGATTAACATTCGGCTTGCCCATCACGCGAGTTGTGCGCATTATATCGGACTTCGAATCCAGTTTTGTGCGGGCTAATTTTCGGTAATTTCAAAAGAGTGATTAAGATGGATGAAGGCCGCGTCGATATTCAAGCAGTGAGACCCACCATTTCATCACCTTCTGATAGGTTGTTCAAGCCTTTGGTGGTGTGTTTTGCGTGCGAACCCAGGCGCGGGTCTGAGTACGGGACGGGCTGGCATTTCGTCGAAGAACTGAGCAAATCGACCCCGGTTTATGTCCTTGCACACGAGCTTCATCGCGAGTCGATCGAAGCCTACATGCCGACCCATCCCTACCATCCGATTCACTTTAATTATGTGAACATGCCGGTGCTGCGCAAGCTGATCTGGGGGCCCGAGATGGGTATCAATTTCTATTATTTTCTTTGGCATTATAAGGCCAGGAAAACATTGAAAGAGTGGCACGAAAAAGAGCAGTTTGATCTGGCCCATCACATCACGTTTACGCGTCACTGGATGGGCACTGTGGCATCGACTCTGGGCATTCCGTTCGTGTGGGGACCGGTGGGCGGGGGTCGCGCGATTCCCAAGGCGTTTCATCCGGGGCTGAAATGGAAATACCGCTTGATCGAGAACGCGCGGACAATGATGCGCAAAGCCTGGCGACTCGATCCGATGCTCCGCTCGAGTGTGAAAAACGCCGATGCCGCATTGGCGACGTCTCGCGACACGGCCGAACTGATGGCGCGCCTCGGCGTGCGAAATCTTGATGTCATGAGCGCCACCGCCCTCCCGGTCGGGCAGTTTAACGAACTACGCGCCGTCGTTCCCACCAGCAAAACTGACGGCAAATTCCGCTTCATCTTCGTCGGCCGCGTCAGCCACTGGAAAGGCCTTGAACTCGTCGTCGACGCCTTCGCCAGACTCACAGACCTTCCCGACGTCGTCCTGCGAATCGTCGGCGACGGCCCGACCATGGACGCGCTCAAGGCCCGCATCAAAACCGCGAAACTCGAGCACAAAGTCGAACTCCCCGGCTACTTCGAACATGCACAAAACATCGAGCAGATGGCGCAATGCGAAGTGCTGCTTCACCCCGCACTTCGCGACTCGGCCGGGTGCAGTGCCGAGGCAATCCGCATCGGCAAGCCGATCATCTGCTTCGACATCGGCACCCCCGCCATTCTCATGGACGAAAACAGCGGACTGCGGATTCCTCTCACCACGCCCACCCACGCCGTCGATGGTCTTGAAAACGCCATGCGAACGCTGGCGACTAATCCTGCTCTTTATGAACGTCTGAAGAAGGGCGTTCTCGCACGCGACGCGGCCGTCTCACGCGAAGCCCGTGGCGATAGATTGCTTTCCATCTACGCCGACCTCATGAAAGCCAGCAGCAAGAACGTATCCGTCCCGGTCAGTTCTAATTTACAGAAGTGATGGTGGGAACAATTGCCGATGTAGGTGACGCCGGTGTGTTTGACGCCGGTGTGTTTGACGCCGGTGTGTTTGACGCCGGTGTGTTTGACGCCGGCGTGACGGTCTGCGGAACCAGCGCGAGTCTGCCCACCGCACTCGCCGCCGCGAGTCGCACGCTCGCATCAGGGTCTGAAAGCAAGACGTCCAGCGTCGCTTGCGCATCACCGCGGCCAATGTCGCCCAATGCCAGCGCGCTCAGCACGCGCTCACGCTGATCAACACTCTTGGCCGCCCGTTGTGCGACGCCAAAGCCCGCGTCAGAGCCGAGAATTCCCGCGCCCCGCGCCGCGACGAGTTCCACCTGATCGTAAAAACGCCCTTCCCTGGCAGCATCCACAATCGCGCTCTTCATGTCGAGCCTGCCCAGAAAATAGCCCAACACGCGTCTGTCTTTCGCCTGCGCCAGGGCCAGCATCGAGATCATCTGATCATCGACGAATTGACTGCTCACCCCCGCCACCAACATCTCCAGCGCATCCTTGTCCTGATAACGCCAAAGCCCCTCGGCCACGGCCAATCGCACGGGCATCGACTCGTCATTAAGCATCGGCCGCAACACACGCACGGCCGACGGCTCTTCAAGTTTTCCCAGCACCAATGCGACATTCGATCTCACCGACTCACTGGGATTCTGGCTGAGTGTTTCCAGATCCTTGGTCATACGAAAATCGCCCATGCGGTGCAGCGCGTATCGAACTGCGACGCGTACGTTCGGGCTCGTGTCATTCGCCAGAGACATCACCTTGGGCAAAAGCGATTTTTGCCTCGCATCCCCCGCCGCCATCGCACTGGCAAAGCGAACGATCGGCTCATTGTCTGTGAGCCCGGTCGTCAGAATCGCCTGCAGATTCGGCTGCTTCGAGAGCATCGCCGCCTCAACCGCGTTCGCGCGAATCACCACATCCTTAGACATCAATGAATCTTCGATCACCTTCGCCGACCGCGCGACCAACAGCGGATTCATCGGCGTCGCCACACGTGCGGGAACATCAGGCAAGCGGACCGGCTTGATCGATTTCTCGGCGCGAAGCTGCGCATCATTCGGCAAGGGCGGCCCGGACGCGATGCAGCCCGAAAGCGATGAAACGCCGATCATCGTGGTTGCCCATATCAAAATCCGCCCCGAAATTCGCATGCGATTATTCATTTTCTTCATCGTACCACCGTCCCACGATCGGATTCAAATAATTGCGGTCAGAAACACGATGTGACTGTCAAACACGCAACCCGCCGACGAACCTTCTTGGTCAACTCATCACCCCGGCCCGCGGCGGAAATCGGGTTTGCGCGCCTTCTCCTGCAGCTTCTTCAAAAGCTCGATCGAGTCCGCGCCATCGCCGGCGGTGTTTGACGTCGTGCGGCGAAGGTCCATGACCAGTGACTGCTGCTCGTCGCGCGTACGCTGCGCCTCGAAAAATGCGACCGCCTCTTTCAGCCGCGCTTTCGCCTGCTCCGCGTCCATCGCCTCTGCGAGTAAATCCAGCGCGAACGACCGCGCGTGAACGTCCAGCACGTCGAGCATGTCGTGGATGTTGATCTCGCCCTCGCCGCGAAGTTGCGCGAAGACGTATTGCCCGAGCAGTCGCGCCTCGGCCGTCACCATGTCGCTGGGCTGAATCTCGTGGCCGTGGTCCGACCAGAGCGATGAATCCGCCAGCAGCGCCGACAAAAGCCAGCGCTCCGCGCGCTCGCGCGAATCGCGCGGCCCCGCGATCACGATCGATGTTTCAGTGCCCACTTCTTTTGATGCAGGCCGGGATTTCGGCGTACTTTTGGCGAATCGTTTATTGAGCTGATCGACCGACAAACCCGTCAAGGGAACGACACGCGCCAGCACTTGTCCCCAGCGCATTTCGTCGACGTTGCCTGCGGTCCGCGCCGCTGCGAGTCTTGTCAGGAAAGTCTCCATCGCCTGCGTCTTTTTCGCCGTGTCCTTTGACGAATTGAATTGCCGCGTCATCCGCTTCCACATGAACTCGATCGCGGGAATCGCACCTTCGATGACGCTGTCGAACCCGGCCTTGCCCTGTTTCAAAAACACTTCGTCGGGGTCAAGGCCGTCGGGCAATGTCGCGACTTCGATCTCGATCGGCTGTGAGAGGAAGAGCTCGACCGATCGATCGGCCGCGGTGTCGCCGGCGGTGTCGGCGTCGAACAGCAAAACGATTCTGTCCGCAAAACGCCTGAGCAATTGCACGTGCTGCTCGGTCAGTGCGGTGCCTAAAACCGAGACGACGTTCGTACAGCCGAACTGATGGGCCATCACGACGTCGGTATATCCTTCGACGATGATCGCGGTGCGGGTCTCGATGATTTTTTGCCGCGCGAGGTCGATGCCGTACACGCAGCGCGATTTACTGAAGAGCGGCGTCTCGGGGGAATTGAGATATTTCGCTGGCGCGTCCGAACCGGGCATCACACGTCCGCCGAACGCGATCACGCGGCCCGCCTCGTCGCGAATCGGAAACATCACTCGATCGCGAAAAGTGTCGTAGACGCTCTTGTCCGCCTCGCGCGGTTTCACCAGACCGGCCTGCAGCAAGAGGTCGCGCGGAAACGCTTTCATTATCGAACTTCGCAAGAGCGCCTCCCACGCGCTTGTCGCAAATCCCAATCGAAATCGGCTCGCGGTTTCAAGATCAAACCCGCGCGTCGTGTAGAGGTATTCCCGTGCATTCTTGCCGATCGTCGCGTCGGAGAGCATCCGCTCGAAGAACTGACACGCGGCGGTGTTCGCGTCCAGAAGCTGCTGCTTCAGTGTGGAATTTTGTGCCGCAGCCTGGGCGTATTTCGGGTCGCGGATCAGCTCTATCCCAGACTCACGGGCCAGCAGTTCCAGCGCGGCCTTGAAGTCGACGCGGTCGCGGTGCATGACAAAATCGATCGCGTTGCCGCCCTTCCCGCAGCCGAAACATTTAAAAATTCCCTTGGATTCGATGACGTTGAAGCTTGCCGTTTTCTCGTTGTGGAACGGGCAAAGTCCGACATACGCGTTGCCGCGACGTTTCAGTGCAACGGTCGTGCCGACGAGCTTGACGAGATTGACCGCATCGAGCACGAGGCGTTTATTGTCGACGAAGTTGCCGGGAGGCCTGGACATGATTGAATGAGTCGAGATCGCGTGACGTGCTGAGCATCGACGACCGCGTAGAGGATACACGCTGTGAGCGAGTTGGCTCAATCAACACTCATATCGAGCGATGCGGCTTCACGGAGATTTAAGCGCACAGGCATTTCGAATTGGTGCTTCGGTTGCTCTTAGCTCTCTTGCGCTTTCCAATAGGCGCACAACCATGAAGCGCTTCTCCCTTGAATTCGACACCCGTGGCAACACCGAGATCACCAACCTCAGCAAGCTCATTTCCAAACACGCATCCGATCTATCGGGCGTCGGGCTGCTGCACCTCTTCGCCGTCGGCAGTACGTGCGCGATCACGACCGTCGAATTTGAAGCCGGACTCGTTCAGCACGACCTCAGGCAGGTCATGCAAAAAATCGCGCCCGACGATGCCTTCTATCACCACGAAGCGACCTGGAGTGACGACAACGGCCATTCGCACGTCCGCTCCGCACTCGTCGGTCCGGGCGTCACCGTGCCGTTCGAGAATGGAAAACTTCTGACGGGCGAATGGCAGCAGATCGTCTTCATTGACTTCGACACCAGGCCTCGCAAACGCAAGGTCATCGCGACGGTGATCAGTTGAGGCAGAAGTGGGGAGCGGGTAGTTGCCAGAGGTCATTTGCGGACGACCAACACCCACACCTCGCGGCAATGCCGATGGTTGTCCACCCTCTCCGCTAAATTCTTCCCGCTACCCGCCGAGCTAGCCCATCGCCCCTCATCCCATCGCCCCTCATCCCATCGCCCGCGCGTGCTCTTCGAGCCGCTGAATCAGTTCCTGTGCTTCGTCGGTGCGGTCGCCTGTTGAACTTTCCCAAAGCAGTTTCTCATTCTTGGCGGCGGCTTTCTCGATGCGGCGGCAGGCGCTAATCACCGTGCTGTGATTCCGCTTGCCCAGCTTGCCCGCGATTTCCGGGAAGCTCAGTCGGCTGTTCTTGCGGACCAGATACATCGCCACCGACCTCGCCAGGCTGATCGTCCGCTGACGACGTCCGGACATGAGCTCTTTCATATCGAGACCGAAAAATTCGCACACGCTGGCCAGAATGCTTTCGGGCTTGAGCGGCGAGGACATCTGTCTATCGAGGTCGCCCAGTGCGGCGCGAACAGTATCGATTCCGGGCGTTCGGCCGTCGAGACGGCTCAGCGCCTGAACTCGCGTCAGAGCGCCTTCGAGCTCGCGAACGTTCTGCGTCACACGCTTGGCGATCCAGTCGATCACATCGTCGGTCATCACAAGCCTGGCGCGGACAGCAAGACGTTTGAGAATCTCGACGCGGGTCGAAAAGTTGGGCGGATCAATTCGAACGACCATGCCGCTCACGAAGCGATTGACCAGCGACTCGCTGAATTCTCGCACGTGCTTGGGGTGTGCGTCAGACGCGAGAACGACCTGTTTTCCAGTCGCTTCCAGCGCGTTGAAGGTGTGGAGGAATTCTTCCTGCGTCGATCGCTTGCCCGCGAGGAAGTGAACGTCGTCGAGCACGAGCAAATCGAGTTCGCGCATCTTTCGGCGGAAGGCTTCCACCTTGTTGGATCGCAACGCGCCGACGAATTCGTTAGTGAAGTCTTCGCCCGTGAGATACGCCCATTTTCCTGTCGGATGAAGCTCGCCGAATCGCCTGCACAGGCCGTGAAGCAAGTGCGTCTTGCCAAGGCTTCCAGTGGCGTGGATGAACAGCGGGTTGTATTGCGTGCCCGGGTGCTGCGCGACGTAGTCGATGCAGGTGAGGGCGAGCTGGTTGGATGAGCCCGCGACAAAGGAGGCGAGATCGAACTTCAGGCGATGCTTGCCCGACACGCTGCCTATGGAGGTGCTGCCCGAGCTGTCCATCGAATGCTCTGATGAATGGTTCTGAGAAGGGTTGAGCGAGTGACCGCCGTTGCGATCACCCGTGCGGTCACCGTTGCGATCACCCGTGCGATTACCCGTGCGATTACCGGAGTGCTGATTCGACTGTCCTCGATCCAGGGCATATGAGGGCGAAATGGCCGGTCCGATGGGGCCGAAGCCGGGCTTGCGCGCGTCGGCTTTTTGTGAGTCTGACCTGACGGTGGACTTCATCAGGCCGCGGCTTTCGAGCATGCCCGCGGTGGCGTGATTGTTGTGGACGGCGGCGCGGTTGGCGGAGGAGATCGATGAATTGTGTGCGTCGGTTTGGCGCGCGTCAGTAGACTTGGATGAGGACTTGCCGGAAAGATTCGCGGCGAGATCGGCGACGGACCTCCGAACCGGCAATGATGCGTTCGAAGTCGAATGTGAACCTGACGACTGTCCGTTGCTGGAATGTCCGTTGCTGGAATGTCCGTTGTGCGAAGGTGAATCACTTGAAGCGGCGTCGAAAAGCTGCGGCACGACGTTGAATCGCAAGGGCATCTCGCAGCCCAGGACTTCCTGTGCGGCCTCCTGAATCGGGCTCGAAAAGTGCTGGCCGATCCAGTCGCTGATGAAGTCATTGGGCACGGCGATCTCAAGGCCGTCATTCTTAAGTTCGAGCTTGGCGCTGTTGCTAAACCAGACGGCGAAGCGTTGTGCCCCGACTCGCTGGGCGATGGCGTCTTGAAGTCTGGAAACCTGCGGGTCCTGCAATTGAATTCTGGACACGATTTCGATCTCCCGGGTGTGAATGGCTTGGTTGAGGATGTTCGTCCCGAATGCCCAATAACTTATGCAGTTGCTTTCGCAATGCGAAGTCGGATCAGGCAGTCCACGAAACATCCGTCCGTCCGATTCCTCGGCTAAAGGCGACCGGCGGACTATTTTCTTCAGACTCCATTCAACACGCTGATCTCGCGCCCAGTCCTGCCGAATGATTGCTCATTGGGCAAAGCCTGACGCGTGATCAAGTACGTTCGACAAGCGATGACGACCTCTGACACCTCACACTGCCGACTCTTAACTGCCGACCGATATTCATTGATTCCGGTGCCCACGCCCGTATAGAATTACCGGTATATAATGCCCTCACATATTTGCACGAATACAAATAACGACTATCGAGCGGTTATGGGCATGTTCAGACAACTGAATACACAGTTGATCGGTGAGAGCGCACTGGGATTGTTCCAGACCCTGTTGTCATCGCGGTGGGCGATGTTTAGGGCTCGAACGCAGTGCGGAATAATCAGCAATGGTGTGCCGATTAGTCTTTATTCTCACTACTGGAAAAATGGCGATTTAGACGGGTTCCCGAAAAGTCTTTTTCGCACATTGCATGGCGCCTGTTGCCATGACTAAGTAGGACTGTCTATGGAGCGGATGAGAAACGGTATTCGTCGCGATGAGTCGGGCTAGGAGGTTGTCGCTTGGGCCTGTGGATTTTGCATTTCGCACGCGGCCGTCCCTGAACGTTGGGCCTAGAGTAATCCCCGCGGGCAGTGCTGTAAAGCCTGTCTTTATTGGATTTTCCGTCCACACCATCTGTAACACGCAGTTGTCGGACGCAACGCTGAAAAAAAACGTTTCTCTCCACGCACCATCCACGATTTTATGGGCGGTGTGGATAAACAGTGAAAAGGTTGCGATTGCGCCAATTGCAGCGATTGTCGAACTCGGGCCGAGGGATTGTGGAAAATCGTCGATCATCAATCCTGATATTCGCGATCTTATCGGAGCATATCTCTTCGATCGTCTGTCCATCTGGCCGAACACCCGCGTCGAACACCCGCGTCGAACACCCGCGTCGAACACCCGCGTCGAACACCCGCGCGGGGCGCGCGTCCGCTCTGATCGAAGTCTCTTCGCGCCTTATGAAGCGGCGAATTTTAATTGTCAATGAGCAGCAAGTCGTCCATGTCGAATCCGCTGTGGATCTGTAGCGACTGTACGGGCGCTAACAATCATGTCGCTGGTGTCCAATCGTTATTATCCGAATCGCTTCACAAAAACCCTTGTTCGGTAAGCGAAAGAATGAATGCTCAAGCCAAGCGAGGCGTCGCGTGAGCCGATACCAGAAGTGTCGACACGTCGTAATCGGCCTGGCCTTAACCCGCACCGAGACTAAAATGCAATCGTCAACCATTCAAATCACCTTGCCTTATATCTTCAGCATCGCGCTGCTTAGTATCGCGCTTCTGGCCGGTTGCAGCAGCAATATGGCGCTGCCCGCCGCCGAGGCGCCGATCGCACAGATGCAGAATCCTGTACTCGGCGCGGGCGACGAACTCGAACTCAAATTCTATTACGCACCGGAATTGAACGTCACCCAGCGCGTCAGGCCCGACGGCATGATCTCGCTGCAGCTCGTGGGCGAAGTGAAGGCAGCGGGTGTGACGCCCACTCAGTTCCAGAACGATCTTCAAAAGCTCTATGCACAGCACCTGAAGTTTCCCGATGTGACGATCATCGTCCGTAACAGCTTTTCTCGCCGTATCTTCATAGGCGGCGAAGTCGCGCGGACCGGCGTGATCGACATGCCCGCCGACGTGTCGCTGCTCGAAGGCATTTACCTGGCAGGCGGGTTCGGCCTGACCAGCGCCGACGTCAAGCAGGTCATCGTCATGCGATACGAGGGTGAAAAGCGAATCGGTTATTCCGTCAATATGCAGGACGAACTCAAAGGCGCCGCAGTCAAGCCGTTCATGCTTCAGGCGGGTGACATCGTCTTCGTTCCGCGAACGCCCATCACCGAAGTCAACCAGTTTGTGGAACAATACATCACAAGCGTCGTGCCGGGCGGCATCACCATCAACCGGCAATTCGGCAACAACACCAGCGCCGGCATCGACACGTCCTCCAGGCGCTGATTCCCCTTCCGTTCCTCTCTCCTGACTTCCCAAGACCTCACCACCCAAAGGCCACCCGTGAGCACCAACGGCGACAACATCACGCACGCGACCAAATCCAGCAAGTCCGCTTCCAAGGCAGCACGCCAGGCAGAGCGTCCGCCGGGCGTGGGCCCACGCGACATGCTCTTTGTGCTCTTCAAGCACCGCGGCAAAGCGCTGGCGGTCTTCCTGTTCATCGCGATTTTGTCTCTGCTCGCCGTCGTGCTCTGGCCCGACAAATACCGCTCGGAGGCGAAGATCCGCGTGAAGCCCGGCCTTGAATCGCAAGCGCCCGATCCCGCTACCGCAGGACTCGGTCAGATCATTCAAACACAGTCCCGCCCTGATGCCCTGGTCAATAGCGAATCTGAGCTGCTCAACTTGCCTGATGTGATTGTAAGGGTTGTGGATGAGCTGGGCGGCAAGCCTTTCCTGGGTCGAGAATTTTCCACCGACGCTGGCGCCCAGGCGAAGGACAAGACCACCGCAATGCTCGCGCTGCAGAGAGACCTTGACGTTCGTACCGAGCCGCTCAGCGATGTCATTCACATCACCTACGACAACAACGACGACCAGGCCGCGAAGATCGTCCTCGACGCTTATCTCAAGGCATATCAAGAGCATCGTTCGAGCCTGAATTCCAATCCGCAGGATGCTCGCTTTCTGAAGAACCAGCTCGACGACGCGCAGCTCAAGCTCGCGCAGGTCGAGCAGCAGCTCATTGAAGTCAAGAATCGCACACGCGTTTCCAACGCAGAGGTCGAGGAAGGAAAGCTCATTCAGCGAATCTCCGAGATCCGCTCGCAGCTCGACCAATTCAACGGCCAGCTCGCCGCCACTTCCTCCACCATCACGTCGATCGTAAGTCAGCTCAAGACCATTCCCGAAAAGATCGTCGAAACCGAATCGATGAATCAGGCGATGAGCGCCCGCGACGAGATGCAGCAGCGCATCAACCAGCTTCGCCTCGAAGAGCAGGACCTGCGCAGCCGATTCCTGCCCGAGAGCCCTTCCATCCAGATCCTTGAAGAAAAGATCGAACAGGCCGAGAAACTCCTCGCACAGGCCTCTGATTCGCCCGGCGCCAGGACCACCAGCACGAACCCGATCTACCGCGAACTGAGCCTGCGCCTCGAAACCGCCCGCAGTGATCAGAAGGCACTTCAGGCTCGTCTCATGTCGCTTCAGGGCGACTTCGAAAATGCCGGGCTCGAGAAGCAAACCCTCAACTCCGCGGCCGTCACACTCTCGAAGTTCGAACGCGAAATCGCCCTCCAGAAAGACGTCGTCGCCAACTATTCGCGCGGCTACGAAGTCGCTCAGATGAAGCAGAATCGCGGCTTGTACAATCTTTCCGAAGTACAAATCGCACAGCCCGCCACGCCGCCCCTCAGGCCCGTCAGCCCCAACCGTCCGCTCATCCTGCTCGCCGGACTCATGGCCGCCGCGCTCGCAGCCGTCGCGACCGCGCTCGCAAGCGAAGCCCTCGACGGAAGCGTCTCGCGTCCAGAGCAGCTTCAGCGCCTGGGCGTCTCGCGCGTCGCTTCTCTGCCCGTCGTTGAACTCAAGCCGGGCAGCTATTCCGCACCCATCGTCGGCTCGACCGACACGTTCTCCGGTGCCCAGCGCTTCGTCCGCGAATCCACAAGGCCCGGCCTGGCAGTGCCCAGCAGTCGCTTCGGCGATGCGTCTATTTCCGCTAAGGAAGTCCTGCAAAATATCGATTCCGAATCGGCCACACTTTCCGGATCTCCTTCCTCGGCCGCCACGCTTCTTCACACGCCTGCGAATCAAAAATCGTCTGACGCGACTCATTTTGGTTTTCCAATCGCACGCGCCGAACTCGATGCGAAACTCGTCGATTCTTCCCATGATCTCGTCGAGCGACTTCTCCTGAGCGGCGGCAGCACACTCCCTCAAACCATCGCCATCGTCGGACTCCAGCCCGGCAGTGGCGCGACCACCATCGCCACACATATCGCGACGGCACTCGGCGATTTCATTCGCGATGACGCGTCGAACGAAAACGGCCGCGTGCTCCTGATCGACGGCAACCTCTTGCAGCCCGGCGTCGAGCAACACTTCTCGGCGATGAGCGGTGACGGCTGCTCGCAGTGGCTCGGCGACGGCGCCGCGGCCAGCTCCTTCTCTCGCGTCATTCGACGGACCGACGCCCCGCGCCTCGACGTTCTGCCCGCCGGTGCTGCCGCACGTCAACTCGTCGGCCGACTCGGCGACGCCATCGACGCCGCCCGCGCTCTGGGCTACCGCGCGATCGTCGTCGATCTTCCCCCCGTCGGCCGAAGCGAAACCACCGCACGCCTCGCCGGCACGTGCGACGCCACCATCCTCGTCGCCGGTTACAACGCATGTAACCGCGAAATGATCAGGCAGTCTCTGCTCCGCTTCAGCGAGTCCGGCGCACACATCGCCGGCGCGGTTTTGAACAAGCGAGAGTTCCCCGTTCCCGATCGTCTCTACAACCTGTTCTAATCGCCGCTGACTCCACCGACTCCGCTGACTCCGCTCATAACCATTCCTCTCCCGGCCTGTCGGGAGAGGAATTTTCTTATCCAGATTCCTTGTCAGTTTGACCCGCCGTTTCCTGTTTTAAGCGCGCTTTTGCGCCGATTTCCCCCCAATCGCACGGTTTTTCACGATGTTTTTCATCGCTCTTTCGTCGATCGAGTTCGGCCAACTCTCGGCCCGGATTGCACTTGCGAAAATCCTCGGCGACTTTGGTTTGCGAATTGAGCGCATTTTGACTTCGAGTTTCGCAAACACACCGTCCGTTCGACTGAAACATCACACGCCGATGCGGGCACTCACCTATGGTTTGCGCTGTGCGGTCTGCGCATCGCGCTTGGCGCGCATCCGCGAAGCGCTCTTTAAAAATCCTTCCCGCGCCGAATGGATAATCACGATCGCACGACGCGCGCACTCTCGAAGCGCTCTCTAACAATCCTTCCGCGCCGAAAGAACAACGACCATCGC
>JBBQKP010000004.1:0-37476 GCA_038326995.1 Tepidisphaerales bacterium | reverse complement strand
CTCTTGAGCCTTTGCGGCGCGACGGATGCGCCCTTTCGGTCGTAAGTGCCCGCATTGCCCGCGGCCGCGCCGATGACGCGGAGTGCGGTGTTTAGATTTCCAAGCGCCGCAGTCGTCACACGCTGTGCGCCCGCGTTTTTTTGCTTCACTCGTTCCAGCACGTCGCGCAACTCCTGACGCATCTGCAGCAGAATCAGCTTGCGCTGCGGATAATTCTGCGCCAGCTGCTCCAGCGTGGGCGACTGAACCGATTTGTGCTGTTTCGCGAGTTGCTGAAGCGCGAACTGTCTGCGTTTTTCGAGCTGCTGAATGACGGCGAGTTGCTGCTGCTGCTTCTTGCTGGCGCGCTCGATTTCCGGCGCATCAAACGCGCGCAGAACACGCTCGTAGTCGTTCATCGACACGAGCCATGCGTGGTGCGCCTGCAGCAGTTCACGCAAAACTTGTTCAAGCTCGGAGATCCAATTGGACATGGTTGGGTTGGCTCTGTTTTTCGACTTCTGCTTTCAAACGTGCGAAATCTCGCGGGCGGCCGAGAATCTGATTCGTCATCGCATCCACCATCGGCCCGCCTATTGATTTTCCCATCTGCTCCACCAGCTTCTGGTCCATCATGTTTTGAAACGCCTCGCCACCGCGGCCTCCAGACATCACCGGGTCCTTCCACGGGCTGCTTCGCATCTGTTTCATGATGGGCCCGAAAAAGGTCTGGCCCAGCAGCTTTTGAACGAGCTGGCGGACTTCTTTTTCCCGCGCGTTTCCTTGCGGCGGAGTAGCAAGTCGGGCAGTGAGATTGGTGTTGACGGCGTCCATGATGCGAGTGAGGTTCGTGCGAGTCCCTACTACTATTCCACTTCCAGCTTCGCGTGCAGTTTGCCCGTCTTGTGCAGCTCTTTGAGTATCGATATCCGCTCTTCTGCTGGCACTTTGAGCTGGTCCAGCGCCACCAGCAGGTCTTTGAGTTTCGCCCCGCCCGTGTTTTGCGGATCGACCGCGACGAAGTCTCGCGAGCTGACGACAGGCGTGCGAGGCGAGGGGACGGGCTGCGGCGAAACCGTGCTGATCGTCAGGCCGCGATGGCTGATGATCACCGGACTGATTTCCACATCACCCGTGATGATGATCGTGCCCGTGCGGTCATTGATCTGAACCCGCGCTTCGCTGGCGATGATCGGGATCGGAAGCCTTTGGATTCGAGAGATGTAAGCATCCGGCGTGCCACGCTCTTCGACGGGGATCGTGACGACCACATTTTTCGGGTCGAGCGCCACCGCCGCCACTGAACCTTCACCGCCCTCGCTGTTGATGACCTTGGCGATGGTGTTGGCCAGGGTCCAGCTCGCCGCCGCGTCATCAATCACGAGCGTGAAGCGGCTGTTCTGATCGATGAGCTGCGCGGGCAAATCCACCTCCATGACGCAACCCTTACGCACGATGCCCACCGTGGGCGTGGAGGTGTCTTCGAGCACCACCGCGCCTTGTGCGAGTGCAAAAAGATGCCCGTCCGCCATCGGCCCCATCAGCGGAGTGACGAACAGGCGTCCGCCGCGAAGGGACTGTGCCGCCCCGATGCTGCTGACGTACACGTCGAACGCGTCGCCGTCGCGTGCGCCGTTTTCGGGCACGGTCACTGTCAGCATGACGACCGCGACGTTGCTCGCGTCTTTGAGTTCGCCGGGCGAGGTTTGATTGCTGAACTTCAGAAGCATCTGCGCCAAAGGCTCGATCGCGGGCATGAACTTCCCGCCGTCGCCGGTGCCTTTCAGGCCGATGACCAGACCCATTCCCGTCAGCACATTGGTACGCTGCCCGCCGATTCGAGTGACGTCAGCCACCCTTGCCGCTTCGGATGTGGCGACGACGCCAAACAGCGCGACAGAAAGTGCGACAGACAGTTTGACGAGCAGGGGATTGGACAGGAGATCGCGCTTCACAAAATTGTTATCGGCTGTCGAATGCGATTGAGTCCAATAAAGGTTGATCACAATGCCATGCTCTTTTTCCCCGCTTGCCACCGCGTGCGTGTCGCGTTCTGATGCGATCATGCTCGGTGAAATCAAAGAAAAGCACGCGAAACTTTCGGCCGCCCTTCATCGTGCAGGCTTTGATGCCGCATTGTTTTGGAACCGAAACAACTTCGCCTGGTTGACGGGCGGATGCGACAACCACATTCTTCATGCCGGTCCGGTGGGCGTTGCGGGATTGCTGGCCTTGCCGGATCGAATCGTGTGTCTTTGTGACACGATTGAATCGTCGCGGTTCAGAGATGAAGAGCTTATTGGCACAGGAATCGAAGTGATGGAGTACGAGTGGTTCGACCGCGCGCAATCGGGTGCACGCGTGTTCAAAGACCTGCTGGGCGACTTGAAATGCGCCGTCGACGCCGATGTGTTTGACCAGAATTTGCCTGGCATTCCGCGGGAGGTGAACGAGCTTCGATGGACGCTTAATGACGCGGAACTCGCGCGCTATCGGATAGGCGGACGCATCGCCGCAAACGCTCTTGAGTCGGCGTGCCGGTCGTTGAAAGTCGGCATGACCGAGCACGACATTGCGGCACTCATCGATTACGAAGTTCGCCGCCGCGGTGCGAAGGCGGTGGTCAATCTCGTCGCGGTCGATCATCGGATCTCACAGTTTCGACATCCGATTCCGACGGACACGAAGCTGAGCAGGATCGCGATGCTCGTGGTGTGCTCGGAGAAGTTCGGCCTGATCAGCAACGTCACGCGATTCGCACATGTGGGCAATTTAAGCGTGGAGCTGAGAAACAAAGTGCAGCTCGTCGCCGACGTCGACACTGCCGTCAACTTCGCGACCCGGCCCGGCCGGACGTTAGGCGAGATTTTTATTGACTTGCAGAATGCGTACGAACGCGTCGGCGAGAAAGACCAGTGGAAATTTCACCATCAGGGCGGGAGCACGGGCTACGCGGGCCGCGAAGAGTTCGCCAACCCGACCTCCGCCGTCCGCGTTCTGGACCGACAGGCCTTCGCGTGGAACCCGAGCGTCGTCGGCTTCAAAAGCGAGGACACGGTTTTCATCAACATACATGCCGGCAACGGCGGCGGCGTGGAAGTGCTCACTCCGCATTCGAGCGATTGGCCGAGCGTGGTTGGCGTTTCTAACGGCAAGAGCCTGACACGCGCGGGGATTCTGGAAATCTGATTTTCTATGGCCCGTCCGGCAGGCCATTCTCTTTCTGAACTTTTACAAAAAGGCGGCCGTAGGAGTACTTCATCCGCTTGCAGCCACTTCGCACTTTTCGACTCTCGGGTGGCACAGCTAGGTAGTCGTAGCTGTGACGAACAGTTGATCGCCCAAGCACACCTATGAGTACTAGCTGTGCCACCCCATTTACTTTGATTGCATTTCGCTGGCGTGTAACGCCTCAACACTCATCAGAACGGGTTGAGCGCATCCAGGAACCTTGGCAGCCAGCCGCGCTTGGTCGCGTTGCGAACCGGGCCCTTGGTCTTTTTCTGCAGATCAAAATCGCCGAGCTGTGTGCTAAGGATCGTGTTATCAAGCGAGATGTCGGTCGCACGTGCGATGCCGGACATGAGGAAAATCTGTTCCTCTTCGTCGGTAATGATCCTCTTGCGTGCCGCCAGAACTAGAGTGCCGTTGGGCCTGACATCAACGACCTGAGCCGTGACGCGCGCGCTGATGCTATCTGAGCGATCGGTCGAGCCTTCGCCTTTGAATTCACGATTACCAGACAAATCGATCTCGGGCTTGATCGCGCCAATCGACGAGACCAGTTCCAGGCCCGACGACAAGCGAACGAACTCATTGACGATGGCGTTCAGTGACGCCTCCTTCGTCAAGTCGATGCTTCCTGTGCTCGAATACTCGCTTTGCTCTCGCACGATGATGGTCACGAGATCGTGCGGGCGAATCACACGCGGAGGCGGCGGCGGGACGGCGAAGAGGCTGACGCGTTCGTACTCGCTTCGCGGCATCGGCCCGGCTTCTTCCGCGCTCGCGCCGCCGCTGGCACGCAGGAGCGACCCGCCGCTCTCTCGCATGGCACGAGCCCAGTCGGGCGCCATCGGCGATATTCGGTCGCGCGGGTCTTGCCGAACGCCCGGGTCGGTCGTTTCGGGTTTGGACGTGGCTGACTTTTGCCCGCTTTGCTGTCCGCGCGCGGGCGAACTGAACAACACAAGAACGGCGGCGTAGAATGCGATCGAAACGACCAGCGTAAACACACTTTTTCGCAGTGACACAGGAATAGCCCTTTGGGCGCGAAGCAGAAAATCAACGTCATGCCGGATGAACAGGGCCACGGGCTTCGCGCGAAATCGGCCAGTTCAGAATCCTCGACAAACGCTCTGTTTAATCCACACGACGCACACCCGAACTTACTCTTCCACGCTGGTGACCGCGCCAGCACCGTTGCCTCTTTTATCGCCGCCCAAAGCCGCTTCCTGCGGACCCGTTACGACGACATCGAACGTCTGTCTCGTCGATTGATTCTGCACCTTGATCGTCTGACCTTTAGTTCCACCGCTCATCGCCTTCGCGACGGCCGTCACTTGAACCTGCCCACTGTTGAGCGTGACCGTGACGAGCTGACCAGCGCGGACGAGCTCGGGCGATCGCACCATTCGGCCCGTCAACACCGTGCCGGGCTTGAGGTCGCGAGACGCCTGCATTCCAGAGGCATTGACTCGCGTCACGAGTTCGTCGACCGGGAGCGCGTCGATCAGTGCCTTACGCACCTCAATGTCTGCCTCGCCGATCACCTGCTGCATCGCAACGGGCCTGACGACGACAACTTCTTCGACCCACGCACGCGCCTGCGCGTCGATTTGAATGCGGCGACTTTCGCTGCCCGCGCCGACTGTGACCTGCCAGCTTACCGGGCCCAGCACGCTCATTCGCGGCTTCACATCAAATCGAAACTGCGGCGATGTCAGGGCGAGCACGCCACGATCTTTCTCCGCGAATTCGATCTGCAACTGCTCGAGCTTCATACGACTGCGATTGGCGAGCTCATTCACCAGCATCGAGCGGAGGTCGGTGGTTTCGACGTGCTCGCGGAGTGGCTGAATCGGCTGACGAGCCTGCGTGGGCAACCTCGGGCCGACGAGTTCGCCTGAAACGGTCTCGTCCTGATTGGCGACGGCGGCGGCGATGAGGTCGGCGTTGTCGCTCGTGCTCATCGCACTGTTTGTGTTGTGATCCGCATTAGCAGCTTGCGCTACAATCACATTGTCGATGGCGGAATGTTTGCCGGAATTTTCGCCCGAATCGTTGGCGGTGCTTCGTTCACCGGTGATGCGAAGGGCTTCGGGCAGGCGTTGGCCGGCAGTTGGGGAGGCCGCGGTGGAAACCGTGATGCTGACGCTGGCCGCGCCGGTGAAGCGGATCGAAGCGAGGTTCACACCCGCATCATGGAGCGTGGTTCTGATTTGTTCGTGCGAAATGACGACGCCCTCGCGTCCCGGACTGACCTGTGCGATGACAAGGTCCTGCAGCGCATCGAAGTAAGGAATGTCGTTTCTGGACCATCGGCCGACTTGCTTGAGCGTGACTTGCGACCCGTACACGCGGGCGATGGGCCGCAGTTCGATGGTGGCGAGCGCGCCTTGTGCGCGCGGCACGAACACGGGCTGGTCGACTGGCTCGGCCTGGCGTGCGTAGGTTGGCGCGGCCAGGACGACGGCGATGAGGATGGAACTGCTGATTAGTTTCATGTTGATCATGACTTATTCTTTCATGCCAGGGATTGACTACTGGCGACCTGCGATTAACCACGGCGGAGATTTGCGATCGTCTGCAGCGCCTGATCGGCGGTTTGAATCGACTGACTGTTGAGCTCGAAACTTCGCTGCGTCTTGATCAGCGTGACGAGCTCTTTGGTCGGGTCGACATTGCTGGATTCAAGGTAATTCTGCCGGATCTCGCCGGCCCCGCCCTCCGCGGGCGGACCCGAAAGCGCTGGGCCCGAAGCGTCGCTCGGGCGAAACAGATTGCCGCCAATTTGTTCGAGTCCTTGTGGGTTGACGAAGCGATTGAGTTCGAGCTGTCCGGCATTGGCAAAGAGATTTTGCCCGGGCGTGCGATAGGTAATGTTGCCGTCGGCGGCGATGGTGATGTCCTGAGCGTTGGGCGGAATTTGAATGGCGGGTAGAACGCGATAGCCGTCGCGCGACCCAACGACGAGATCGCCGTCGACATTGCGAAAGAAGTTGCCGTTGCGGGTAAAGGCTTCGCCGCCTGCGGATTCCATGACCTGCACACGGAAGAATCCGTCACCCGCGATGGCGACATCGAGCGGGTTGCCGGTTTCCTGGGGTGCGCCTTGGGAGAGATCGAGCTGCGTGTTGGACACGCGCACGCCGAGCCCGACCTGAATACCAGCCGGGCTGATTTCGTTGCTGATCGTCCTTGCGCCGGGCGTTCGCTGATTGATGTAGATGAGATCTTCGAAATTGACGCGCGAACCCTTGAACGCATTGGTCTCGGCGTTCGCCAGGTTGTTGGCGATCACGTCGATTTTGAACGAAAGGGATCGAAGTCCTGTCGCGGCGGAGTTGAGAGCTGCTATGGCCATGGGAGTCGTGTCTTTTATGGTTATCGGTCAGTCGAGAACGATTTGTTGAAAGCACGAACAGGCGACACGGAACACCGGTTAAAACCCAATGCGACCGGGTTTTCTGCACTAGGCGAAATTGTGTTGTTCTAAAACGCGGTCTGCGCTCATCCGATCTTGCCCAGCTCATTCACGGCCCGGGCGAGGGTTTGATCCTGATAGCGGATGAAGTTGGCGTTGGCCTCGAGGAGCCTTTGCATTTCGATCATGCGGGTGAGTTCGCGTGCGGGATCGACGTTCGATTTTTCGATGTAACCCTGCATGACGGTGACGCGGTCGGTCGAGCGCGGATCGGCCTGATTTCTGGGTGAAAAGAGCGAATTGCCGACGGGCGTGAGGGATCGTGGGTCGGCGACATCGAACAGTCCGAGCCGGGCGATGGGCAGGTCGCCGTCGGTGATCGCACCATCTTTGCTGATGGCGACGCGGGTTTGCGGGACGTCTCCCAGACGTATCGGGCGCTGCTGCCAGTCGAGCACGCGATTGCCGGGCGTGTTGGCCATGGCGAGGAAGCCCTGACGGTCGACCATGAGCGTTCCGTTGCGCGTGAGGCGCAAATTATTCTGTTGATCGCGCACGGCCAGGTAACCATTGCCGACCAGCGCGACATCGAGCGGGCCGCCCGAATCTTCGACGGTTCCCTGGCTCATGTCCCAGCTCGAAGGCGCAACCGCGAGCCCGCCGCCGATGCGGTCGAGCATTGGGTCGCCCGCGCGAGACGGGTCGGTCCGGCGAGGCGTGGGCCGCTCCTGAAAAATCGCCATTTGCCGCTTGAAACCGGCGGTGTCGACGTTGGCGAGGTTATTGGCGATCGCGTCCTGCGCGTGCATGGTCGCCATCGTTCCCGAGGAAGAAAGGTAGAGACCGTAGATCATGCGGCTCTCTTGTCTGATGGTGATTTTTCGCTTCCCGGGACGCGACTCTCTAGGGAAAGTCGCGTGAGCGTTTCCGAGACGATCGGGTCGAACGACGCCGCCGATTGTCCGGCGACTTGGCCGACGAACTGTCTTGCGACATCGACTTGGCCCATCTGAGGCAAATCGGCAAAGGGGAACGACGAAATGATGTTCGGATTGTCGTGCTTCGCGGGCTCGTCTTGAGCGCTTTTGAGCTCGAGTTCGATGTGCCTGATCGCAGCCAGCCGCGCGACGCGTACCATGCGTTCGCCAAGTGAGAGCGCATCCATTTTTTTGTTGAGTTGATCGATCATGACTTATTTCGTTCTTCAAACGGCGTGCCACGAGTAAAAAGAAGATCGGCGATCGACAGCCGCCTATCGCCTATCTCGCAAGTTCCATCTATTCTTTTGTTCATGGCGGTTCTGTCACCCAAATCTCGGATCAAGCCCATTCCCCATATGCCCCCGGCCGGGCGAGATTCCCTTCGCATCGCCGCAATTGATGTCGGCAGCAACTCCGTGCACATGATCGTGGCGCAGGTCGATGCGGACGGCGGGTTCACCACACTCTGGCGAATGAAGGAGATGGTCGGGCTCGGGCGAATCAGCTTTCCGAGCAGGCGGCTGAGCCCCGAAGCGATCGAGCGCGCCATCAACACGCTGGGCCGATTCAAGCAGGCCGCCCTTCAGCGTCAGTGTGAGAAGATCGTCACCGTCGCGACCAGTGCCGTCCGCGAGGCGACCAACGGCGGCGATCTGATCGAACGCGCCCGGCGCGAGCTCAAACTTTACATCAAAGTCGTTTCCGCGCGCGAAGAAGCAAGGCTCATCTATCTGGGCGTTCGACATTCCACGCCGCTTGGAAACAGGCCTCACCTGCTGATCGATATCGGCGGGGGAAGTGTCGAACTGACGGTTGGAACCGAGACCGAGCCGCTGATGCTCGAATCTCGCAAGCTCGGGGCCGCACGCATGACCGCGCAGTTCGTCAAGAGCGATCCATTGAACAAGGCGGATCGCACTTTGCTGCGTTCGCATTACGAGAAGGAACTTCGCGACGTATTGCAGAGCGTTTCAAAGTTCAAGATCGTAGAAGTTTTAGGTACGAGCGGAACGCTGGAAAACATCGCCGCGATGTGCGGCGGGGAGACCGACGGCGAGGGCCATCGCATGATCGTTCGCAAGCGGTTCGACAAGCTCGCGCGGCAGCTCCTTAAATCGGATGCGGCCGAGCGTGAAACGATCGGCGGCTTGGACGATCAGCGGAAGGAGCAGATTGTCTGTGCCGTCGCATTGGTCGGATATTTGTTCGAGCAACTCGAAGTGAAGCACATTCGTCTGTGCGATGCGGCCCTTCGCGAGGGCATCGTCATGGACTACGTCGCCAGGCACGCCCCGCAGCTTCAGGTGCGACGCGACATCCCCGACCCGCGCCGCAGGGCCGTCTTCGATGTCGCCAGGCGATTCGACTGGCACGAACGACACAGCACGCAGGTGGCACGCCTGACGCTTCGACTTTTTGACGAGCTTCGCGGCGTGCACGACATGAACGATGCCGAGCGCGAACTCATTGAGTACGCGGCCCTGCTACACGACATCGGCTGGCACATCTCGCCCGACCGCCACCACAAGCACTCGATGTATCTGATTGAAAACAGCGGCCTGGAAGATTTCATGAGCGCGGCCGAGGTGCAGATCATCGCCAACATCGCGAGATATCACCGCAAAGCGCCGCCGACGGTATCGCATAAAAGATACCGCCTGATGAACCGAATCGATCGGCGGATTGTCGACGTCGGGACGGCGCTTTTGCGAATCGCCGACGGACTTGATCGGTCACATCAGTCAGTCGTCACAGACCTCAAGTGTCGCGTGGGCGAGAAGGCGGTCGGCGTCACGCTAAGTGTTCGTTCGGATTCAGAACTCGAGCTGTGGGGGGCCACGCGCAAGTCGGCGTATTTCGAGGAGACAATGGGAAAGCGGCTGGAGCTGATCCAAAAAAAGCCGTGACTCAAGTCACTTCTTTTTTGCGTTAGTAGCGAACGGGCCGCGAGCGGCTTGGCTACACACTTCAGTTTGACGTTCAAGGGTTTAACCCATCACTTCGAGCGAGCCATCGTGCCGTTTTTCATTGATGATCTTCATCAGTTCCTCAGCCTGTTTACGCGTGCGGACAAGAATCTTGAACTCGTTCTTTCCCTGCTTGCCGTTCCAGACCGCGAACGTCCCGGCCACGCCCATCGCGATCTTTACTTTGCCCGTGTTGGGTGGAATGTCGTAGTGCGCCATATTCGAGCATCGTAAATGCGCGGGCGTCGCGCAGTCAATCACAACACAAAGAGCGAATTCAGACACCAGACATTGGTTCTAAAAATTTACACCCACTTGAATCAATCCGCAGGCACGCAGCGCTCACTCGCCCAGCGGCGAAGCTCCTGAACGCGCTCGCGCATTGTCACCGACAACGGCTTGGTGCTTCGCAACGCTTCGACGATGTGCAAGGTCTGAAGGTTCGTCGTCTTGGAAAATGCCTCGTGCAGACCAGCCACGACCGCCTGTTCGATCTCCGCGCCGCTGAATCCGTCGGCCTCGGTCGCAAGCTTTGCGATGTCGAACGATTGCGCCTCCTGCTTTCGCCTTCGCAGATGAATCGAGAAAATCTGCTTTCGCGCCTCGAGCGTCGGCAAGTCGACGAAGAAAATCTCGTCGAAGCGGCCTTTTCGCATGAGCTCGGGAGGCAATGCTGCAATGTCGTTGGCGGTGGCGATGAGGAAGACGCTGCTGCGGTGCTCCTGCATCCACGTGAGCAACGCGCCGAACATTCGCTTCGACAGTCCACCGTCGGCACTGTTGGATGATGCACTGGCGAAGGCTTTTTCGATCTCGTCGATCCACAGAACGATGGGCGACATCATCTCGGCCTGCTTGAAGGCGTCGCGAAGGCGGCGCTCGGACTCGCCGACGAATCTGTCATAGAACGCGCCCACATCCATCCTCAACAGCGGCCGTTGCCACGCGGTCGCAACCGCCTTGGCGGCCAGGGATTTCCCCGCGCCTTGCACGCCCAGAAGCAGCACGCCGCGTGGAGGATGGAGTCCGAATTCTTCGGCCTCGTCGCTGAAACTGTTAGCGCGAACCGCGAGCCAGTCTTTGAGTCGCGAAAGCCCGCCGATCTCGTCCATCGACGCCGGGGCCTGGACGAATTCAAGCAATCCGGTCGTGGACAAAAGCGTTCGCTTGGATGCAATGACGCGAGACAGATCGGTCCCGGTGAGTTTTCGATCGTCGGCGACAAGTTCGATGGCGACTTGTCTCACCTGCCTTCGTGTGAGGCCGCCCATGTTGCGGACGATGGCGGAGAAATGGTCGCGCTTGATGTCGAGCTCGATGGGCGTCTGGCGGTGCAGATTTTTGAGCGTCTCCTTGATGATCTGATCGATCTCGATTTCGCCCGGGTAGGACAGTTCCATGCGTGCGACGGTGTTTTCGATGACGGGCGGCAATGAGGTCTGCTGATCCACGAGAACGACGCAGCGACCGGTTCCCGGGCCGCACTGGTGGATGAGTTCGCGAAGCAGCCGGAGGCAGCGTTTTTCGTCGAGGTGGGAGGCGAGATCCAGGAAAAGAAAAATTCCCTTTTTGCCTTTATCTTTGAGGAGTGAGTAGATTGCCGCCGCCGGGTTTTCGGTGCTGACCAGGGGAGCGCCGTTGGCGATGATGCCGTCACGCACGCCGTCGGTGTGTGTCCAGAGCCAGAGGTCTTCGCCCCTGCCCATAACGGTTTGCCGAACAATATCGACGGCGTACTCCTCCTCGAAGGTGAGAATCGCGACAGCGGAGTGCTGAGCGCGCATGAGCCGGGTGAATTGCTCGAGGTCGTTTCCGGGGTTGCTGTGAGGCATGCCGGGAATCTACCAAGAAAAGATGTCGTCAGAAATCACACTTCAGGCGAGTTGGGATTGGAAGGGTTCAAAGCTACGGATGGTCCTGGTCTACTTTCGTTTGAATAATGGATGCTCTGCCGGACGGGCCGAAAATGGAGACGGGTGGTCAACTCATGGTGGCCAACTCTTGGTGAGAGATTCATGCTGAGATTCTCATGGCGAGAGATTCATGCTGAGACATTCATGGCGAGAGACGCTGGCTTCTCACTCTGGAGGGCGTTACTCAAAGACGCGGCTGCCCGACCTTTGATTCCCCGGCGAGAGGGATTGCCGAGCTCCAATTTTCGGTCGCGTGAGTTTGCTGCGATTGGTGTCATGCGTCGGAGGCGTCTTCTTATTGCGCATAACGGCTGGAAAAATGGACGGAAGTAAAATTGGCTTGACTTTGCTGGGGTGTGTGCGACTATAGTTTGCTGAAGCGGTTTACCAAAATCGCAAACAGGCATCAAGTTAGGCAACCAGCCCGTGCCTCCCGGAGGAGAAGCGGGATTTACCCAAACCGAGGGACCACCCATGTCACGCATCCGCTCCATACGTAACGGCTCTACAAAGTCTGCTTTCACACTCGTCGAACTGCTCGTCGTGATTGGCATCATTGCCCTTTTGATCAGCATTCTTCTTCCCGCACTCAACCGCGCCCGCGAATCGGCAAACACCGTCAAGTGCGCCGCCAACCAACGTAGTGTGATGCAAGCGATTCTCACATTCAACGCCGAGCGTGGAGTCGTTCCGACCACCTCCGACGACAGACTCGTCAAGCTTCGCGATCCCAGCTTCCGCAAGTGGGACTACCGCACCGATCCCACCAACACTACGCCGGGCGGGTTCACAAAAGACTGGGCTTCAATGCTGTTGCGTTACCTGGGCGATAGAGATCCCAATGCCACCCTCATCAATGGCGTCGGTAACCGTTCATCAAGCATTCAGGTGTTCCAATGTCCGTCCGACCCCGCTTTGAATTTAGATATCAACCCCGGATACCAAATTTTCAGTAACTTTGTCTCCACGCCGACGAATGGCAACGGATTTGTCCCCATCTCTTTCGGTATTAATACCGACATCGTGAGCTTGACAGATCAAAATGATGGCTTGACCAAATGGACCGGGAATTGGAACATCGGTGTCGTCTACGGCGCAGACCCGCAAAACAGGTTTGGCGGGCTTCAGCGTGGTCTGCCCATCGGACAAGGCGCTGACGCCCGACTTAGCCGCGTCAAAGGCAGTTCCGAGGTCGCCATGCTCATGGACGCCGGCAACCGTCCTTCACCTCCGGTCGGCGGAAATCCACTCGACCGTGGCGATGTCCCTTACTTCGGATCCAACTTCATCATGTTCGGTAACGCACCTCTTGAGCTGTCTGGCACGCTCGAAGGCATGAACGGCGCAAGTTGGATGGGCAATAAAATTGCGTTCAATCGCCATTCGCCTAACACTGCCCGCAACGGTTCGAGCCCGAGCTTGCGTCGCGTCAATGTGACGTTCACCGACGGTCACGGCGAGACCGCGACTCGAGATCGCTGGTCGTCTGTTCGCGTCTCACCCTTCTTGCCCGTCGCGCCTCGATAAGAGTCGTACTCATCAGTCACTATGTAACATCGAGATCAAGCCGCGCCCGGACCTTCCAGGCGCGGCTTTTTTTCTTCGAGTATCCGGGGGCATCGTTTCCGGCGGCAGGGACGGCCGAGACCCAATCGTTTGGTGCAAGCCGATACAGCGATTTGATAGACCTTCCACCTCTGGCCCGGTTGGCAAGTCATGTCTGTGCACCAATCAAAACAATGGTTCTGCCGGACGGGCTGAACCACAGTTTCACAATCTCACTTTCCTATCCCCCTCATCGACTCAACAGCCAATCGATCACGCCGGGCAATTCCTCGCCCACGATCAGCGTGTGACCCGTGTCAGGAACCACGTGATCTTCAAACAGCTTCGCGCCCTTCTCTCGCATTTCAATCGCCCGCCGGGCCGCGGCTTTCGCAGGGAAAATGTTGTCCAGCTCGCCGATCATGAGCAGCGTCGGGGGGACTTTAGTCAGGTCGGGAGGCAACGCGGGGATCGCGCCGATGAGCGCGATGGCGGCGATCTCGCCCGGATTCTGGTTGACAAGCCCCCAGGCCGTGATCGCGCCCAGCGAGTGCCCCAGCAGATAGACGCGCCCGGTGTCGATTGTGCGAATCGATGCGATCTGTTCGAGCGTGGCCGCAAGCACATCCGCGCCTGCCGTGCCGCTTCCCAGTACCGAAAACGTGTTGGGCGAGACCACGATGAACCCTTTCTCGTCGGCCAGTTTTGATAGCCGTCCAGCGCCATAGCCGAACGGGAACATACTTTCGTCGGCCCCCGCGCCATGAAGTGCGATGAGCAGCGGCACGGGCTTAGTGATGTCGAGTGACGCGGGGACGTGAATAAACGCGGGGATGCGTGCGCCGCTTGCGGTGGTGAGAAGCGTCCACCACGTGCCGACCTTGCCGACATACGGATTTTTTCCCGCTTCGACCGACGCGACTTCCTGCTCGAGCTGCTTACGCAATTGGTCTCGGTCCGCAAGGAATTGAGCGGCCGTCGCCTCGCCCGGCTCGTCGCGCAGGAGTGCGAGGCGCGCTTCGACGGCTTTCACAACCCAAACCGGAACGTTCTCCTTAGCCGCGATGATGCGCGACACCAGCTTCTGCCTCGCAATGTCCATGCCGATAATCGCCGACGTACTGATTTGCGGCGATTCACGAAACCCGGTGGCGGGCAAAGGCAGTGAACTGGTCAGCGCCTCGATCATTTGCATCGCCCGGCTTTGGTCCTTGCGAAAAAACTCGCGAGTCAGCCGATCAAATGTGCGGTTGATCCGCGCCTTCGTCGGCCCGTCCACCTGCCCGGCTTCAAACAGTGCGGAATACCTACGATCAAACTCGGAATACTCCAAAGCGAAACGAGCACGCGTAATCCGATCGACAGCAGCCTGCGTCTTCGGTGCAGCCGATGCGTCTATGATCGTCGTTGGCGCAGCCGACTTGTCTATTTCAGATGTCTGCGCACGCGAGATCCCGATGAAGGGCACAACCGCGGCGGCGATCCCCACGCACATCTTAAACCACGTCTTAGGCATAGGCCGATCATAGCGCTCGTTCGAACAATCGCCAGCAATTCGATTTTCGCCTGCGCACATCAAGTACGTGAATGGCGTGCACGAACGCCCGGTTTCGCCATCGCACGCGGCCGCGCTACCATGCTTCAATGTCGCGCCCCACGTTCTACCTCATCGACGGCCATGCTCATATTTACCGCTCGTATTTCGCACCCTTTCGCGACCTGACCTCGCCCACAGGCGAGCCGACGAAGGCGACATATGTGTTCACGCAGATGCTGCTGAACCTCGTGCAGACGAAAAAGCCCGACTACCTGGCGATGGTTATCGATTCGGGTGACGAGACGGTTTTTCGAAAGGAGATCGACCCGAACTACAAGGCCAATCGTCCGCCGCGGCCGAGTGATTTCGGCCCTCAGGAAACGCGAATTCTGCAGATCGTGAAGGATGCGGGCGTGCCGATCTACGTCGCGCCGGGCTTTGAGGCCGATGATTTGCTCGCGACCTATGCGAGACAGCTCGAGGGCGACTTCGACGTTTTTCTTGTGTCGAAGGACAAGGATCTTCGGCAGGTTCTCTCTGCCCACGTGTCGATGTACGACCCCGTCGCCGATATCGTTTTCACGCCCGAGGCGATGAAGGAAAAGCTGGGCTACGGGCCGGGCGATGCGATCGCGGTGCAGACGCTCATCGGCGATTCGACCGACAATGTTCCGGGCGCGGCCGGCGTGGGCGAGAAAACCGCCGCTCAATTAATCTCCGATTTCGGCTCGATCGAAGGCATCTACGCCAACCTCGACAAGCTCAAGAGCAAGAAGAAGCTCGTCGAGAATCTGCTGGCGCATCAGCCGAACTTGCCGATTACGCGGTCGCTGGTCACGCTCAAAACCGATGTGCCAGTCGTACTCGATGTTCCGGCATGCAAGAGCAAAAGCCTCGACACGCCCGCCCTTCGACAGGCCTTGAAGGAGCTGGGCTTTCGGCAACTGCTCGCCAGGCTCGGCCCTGTCGAATCGCCAAAGCCAGCCGCCGCCAAACCATCCAACGAGCCGCCCGGGTTGTTTGATCTTCCCGCGGCAGAAAACGCGACCAAGGCCGACGACAGCGCCGCGTGCGACTATCGGCTTATCGATACGATTGAACTCTTCGATGCGTTTGTAGTAGAACTGACAAACATTGGCCGCTTCGCGTTTGATACCGAGACCACGAGTATTCATCCGACGCAGGCCGATCTGGTTGGCCTGTCATTTTCGTGGAAGCACGGCACGGGGTGTTACATCCCGCTTCGCGCGCCGCTCGGACAAAAATCGCTGAACGAAAAAGTCGTCCTCGATCGACTCGGGCCGATCCTCCAAAGCCCGCTCGTCCAGAAGATCGGCCATAACATTAAGTACGACATGCTCGTGATGCGCCGGGCGGGCGTAATCATGCAGGGCATCGCGGGCGACACCATGCTAGCGGCATTCCTGCTCGACTCTTCGCGCATGTCCTTCGGCATCGATTCTCTTGCGCTGCAGCTTCTTGGCTTTCGCAAAATTCCCACCTCAGACCTCATCGGCAGTGGCAAGGGGTTGATGACCATGGACCGCGTCGACACGCAGCGAATCTCTCGTTATGCGAGCGAAGACGTCGACATCACCTGGCGACTTGATGAACTGCTCTTGCCCCGACTCGCCGCAATTCCGGAGTTGCTGAAGTTATACGATGAAGTTGAGGTGCCGTTGATTCAGGTGCTGGCGGAGATGGAGCACAACGGCGTGCGCGTCGACCCGGCCGTTTTGCGGGAGCAGTCGAGCGTGCTGGGCGGGCGAATCGAGTTGCTGAAGGAGCAGATCGCCAAAGAGGCCGACAGTGATTTCAATCCTGATTCTCCGAAGCAGCTCGCGGAGATTCTCTTCACCAAGCTCAAACTAACCCCGGTGAAGAAAACCAAGACCGGCTACAGCACCGACGTCGAAGTTCTGGAAAAGCTCGCGATGGAACATCCCGTGCCGAAGCTTATTCTTGAGTACCGCTCGCTCGTGAAGCTGAAGAACACGTATCTCGATAATCTGGTTCATGATATCCATCCGCAGACGGGCAGAATTCATACCAGCTTTAATCAAACAGGCGCAGCGACGGGCCGACTGAGTTCGAGCGACCCGAACCTGCAGAATATTCCCATTCGAACGGATGAAGGCCAGCGGATTCGACTGGCGTTTGTTCCCAGGGACGCGACACATGTTCTGTTGAGCGCGGACTATTCGCAGATCGAGCTTCGTGTGCTGGCGCATTTCACGCACGAACCCGCACTGCTTAAGGCGTTCGAGGACGATCTGGATATTCACACCGCGGTGGCGGCAGAAGTATTCGGCGTAGCGCTTGAGAACGTTTCGCGCGAGCAGCGGACCAGTGCCAAGACGATCAACTTCGGCATCATCTACGGCGTGACGGCGTTCGGGCTGGCGCGGCGTATCGACGGCCTGTCGAACTCCGCGGCGCAGGACCTCATCGACCGATACAACGCACGATTCCCGGGCATCAAAACGTTCATGGACGAGTGTGTCGCCCACGCACGAACGAACGGATTCGTCAGCACGATTCTGGGCAGGCGGCGGATCATCGCGGACATCGACAGCCGCATCATTAACATGCGAAACCAGGCAGAGCGCGTGTCGATCAACAGCGTCGTACAAGGCTCGGCCGCCGATCTGATCAAGGTCGCGATGATCCGGCTTCTTGCGCGCCTCAAGCACGAAAACTTGCCGGGCAAACTTTTGCTTCAGGTGCATGACGAACTGGTCATGGAAGTGCCGACGGGTCGCTTGGAAGAGCACGCGAAGGTGCTGCGCGAGGAAATGATCAATGCGATGAAAATGGATGTGCCGATCAAAGTGGAGGTCGGCAGTGGGATGAACTGGAAGGATGCGAAGTAGGATTTTCGCAATTCTTTAGTCGAGTGGTAACAAGGTCGCGTGCGGACGGGCCAGAGCACAGGAGTGTCGAGCAAGAACGGTTGAAACACTCCTATTCGGTCTTGCCCGCTCGATCTCGAATTGTCTTATCGCGATCCTCTCCTGCCGGGCGCGGTAAGTGGCCTGAGTTGATGCGACTCGCGCCCACGGTTGGCCGCGGTCAGAAGAGGCGGATGGTCGGTGATGAAGCCGGCGAGCTGGGAGCTGGAGACGCCCAAGTTCGCCGCGGCAGCGTTGACGACGAAACCCGTGTCGGCCAGCGCATCCAGAACGACAGCGGCGAGTTGTGGTGCGGCCTGTCGTGTGATCTGCGTGAGGCGGTCGCCAGTCCGGTGCTGCAATAACACAGTCGAATCGCCGTTCAAAGGCAGACGAATTTCGATCGCGATCGTCCAGCGGAGCGACATCAGCGCGGCCCGGATGTTGTCCACCTGCGACCTGCCTTGAGTCGCCTGCCCGCATAGTTCGGTTGGTTGATGAACCATTCGCACGCCGCTGCTGGTGGTGTTGCGATGCTGTCCGCCCGGCCCCGAGCCGCGAAACGTCTGGCGGATGCACAGCGCGGCCAATGCTGCTTCGTCCATGGCGAGCCAGAGGTCGCGCGGCGAGGCGGAGTCATTCGAGACTTGTAGATGGTTGCTTTTGGCGCTCATGGAATCTTAACAATCGCATGGGACACTTCGCAAATGGAATCTGTGCGTTCAAGTGAGTCCGAGAGAAGGCCCGCGGGAAATTCGTCAGGCAATTCTTCATCCGCTACACCATCCCCGGTCTCGATCGACCTGTCCGCAAGACATTCAGCTGGTCAGGTGACAGGTCAGGTGACAGGTCAGGTGACAGGTCAGGGCACATCGCGCGGACACCAGCACGCCGAGCCCCGCACCGCCGTCGAACTCCGCGGCTTCAATTCATGGTACTCGGCCTACCACGCTCTACACGACATCAACTTAAATATTCCCGAAGGACAAGTCACCGCCTTCATCGGTGCAAGCGGGTGCGGCAAATCCACCCTGCTTCGCTGGATCAACCGGATGAACGACCTGGTTCCCGGCGCACATGCTTCGGGCGTCATGCGACTACGCGAAGTCGACCTTCTGGGCAGGCAGATCGATCCCGTCGAGCTGCGGCGGCGAGTGGGCATGGTCTTTCAAAGGCCCAATCCGTTTCCCAAATCAATCTACGACAACGTCGCCTACGGCCCGCGCCTGCACATGCGCCTCACACGCTCGGCGTGCGATGAGATCGTAGAACGCTCCTTGCGCAACGCGGCTCTGTGGGAGGAAGCCAAAGATCGTCTCCACACTTCCGCACTAGGCTTGTCGGGCGGCCAGCAGCAGCGGCTTTGCATCGCACGCGCCATCGCTGTTGGCCCGGAAGTATTGCTCATGGACGAGCCGTGCAGTGCGCTTGATCCCATCGCGACTGGAAAAATCGAAGACTTGATTTACGGGCTTCGCCAGAAATATACGGTCGTGATCGTCACGCACAACATGCAGCAGGCCGCCCGCGTGAGCGACATCACGGCATTCATGCATCTTGGCAAATTGGTCGAAGTCGGCGAGACGAAAGTCCTGTTCCAGACACCCAAGCAGAAGCAGACCGAGGACTACATCACGGGCCGATTCGGCTGATTGAGTTGCGTCTGCAGTTCAGTCGAGTCTCATTCGCCGCCCGGTGCGGGAGCCGGCGACGGTTCGGGAGCGGGCGTTTCTTCGGGTGCTGGTGTTGTTTCGGGTGCCGGTGTTGCTTCAGGGGCCGGTGTTGCTTCAGGGGCCGGTGATTCGACAGCTGGTGCTTCGACGGCGGGCGCGACATTGATCTCGGCCGGGGGAGTAAGCATCGGAACGTTGCTGGCGCGGGCGTCGGCGATCTGCTGTCGTGCGTCGGCAAGTGACTGAGCCGATTTGGACGCGAGTTCAGGTGCGACGCCTGCCGCGCCTGCGAACCGACCGAGTAGTGCCTGCTCATAAAGAACGTAAGCGCGGACGATCTTCCCGGCATTCTGCAGCGCACCCGTTCCCTGCGTCACGTTATCCAGATCAGATAAAGCGGACGACAAAGCGGTAGAGGAGGCGTCGACAGAAACCTGAATCTGCTGCGAAAGTTTTGCGGCATCAACCACGGCCGCATCGACGCCCGAAGGCAGCGATGAACCCGTCGAAGCGAGCACGGGCATGATGGCCGCCGAAGAATCGCGCCGGGTGAGCAGCGTACTTGCGGCGGTTCGGTGGACGGAGGCGAGGGTTCGCTGCGCTTCCACGCCTTGCAGTCTGTAGAAGATCGGCGAGATCGAATCGCGGATCGTGGCACTGAGTTCGGGCGAGAGTTTTTCGGGCGGGATGGCGGCGATTTCGGTGGCGTAGGTCGTGGCAGAGGATGCCGCGGTCTCGAATTGCGACACGGAATCCGTCAGCAGCGTGACGATCTCACCCTCCAGCGCCGCGGCGCCGTTGATCAGCCCGGCCAGTTCTGTGAGCCGAGCCGCCGCGGGTGCTGCCTTGCCGTCGGTCGTTCCCTGGAGCAAGCCTTTGGCGAGGTCGGTTTGTTTCGCGAGATTCTGCTGCGTGGCCGTCCAGTTGGATGAAATCTGCTGACTCCGTTCTGCAAAACCGCTCAGCACAGAGTCGAGTGACCTGGCGAGGGCGGCCTGTGCGGCGAGGTCGGCGGTGACGATGGAGAGCTGTGCCTGAGTTGATGAGACATCGCGAGAGGTTTCGCCGATCGCATCGCGAAGGGCCGCGACTTGTGTGAGCGTCGCGACGCGTTCTTCGCCGGTCTGAGTCACGGCATCGGTGGCGAGCTTCTCGGCGTTGGTGGAGGTTGTGTCGCGATTAAGCAAAAGCGTGTCGAGCTTCTGCTTGAGTTGTGCGGTCTGATTTTCGAGTTCGCTGATTTTGAGTCGGGTCGTCGCCAAAGACGGGATGCCGCCCTGCTCACTTTCGACAAAGACGGCGATGTTGCCTTCACCGCGTGCGGAGGCGGCGAATTTCGTGAGTTCGTCGAGCACGGGCTTGGGGTTGTATGCCGATGACGCTTCGACACGGTTTTGGATAGAAGAGGCGGTTCGCGCGGTGGCGCTGATCTCGCGGGAAAGGCGGGAGATTTCGGCCTGCTGGAGAGACCAGTCGGCGAGCTTTTCGTTGGCCTCACGCAGCTTGATCTGGCCGAGCATTCCCGCGGCCTGGGCCTTTTGTGCCGACTTGCCGCTGGCGATGACCGACTGCAGCTTGCCCGTGACGTTGGTGAAATTCGACGGACCGCCCGAACGCTCACTCGAAGCGCTGTTGAGGGCGTCGATGGCGACACGGTCGGCGTTTTTCTCGCAGCCCATCATGAGCGGCACGAGAACGGCCGAGGCGGCGAGGGCGAGGCGAATCGTTGCGGTTTTGGTGACGTTTGAAGCGAACATGATCGATTAATCTCCGGCGGGGTCGTGGGGTCGTGTTTATGAATACTCGCGGGTTGGTCTCTGTTGGTCAAACCCCGCGTATGGTCGTGTCAGGAGCAATCAGTCAAGAGAATCGCGACTCGCTCGATCTGTTCGTACATCTATCTGTTGATCGTAAGACTAATCGTCAAACCAATCGTCGAGCTAATCTTCATCAGACGCGGGGCGAACGACAAGGACCGCGCGGTACACGCCGGCGATTCGATCGATCGGGAGTTCGGTCGGTGGATATTTGGGGTTTCTCGCGACAAGCCTGACGTGCCGGGCGGCCTTGATTAAGGTGGAGTAGACGCGTTTGAAGGTGGTTGTGCCGTCGTCGAAGCGAACGAAACAGTCGTCGCCGTCACGAACGGCGGCGACGGGCGAGAAGACGACGACGTCGCCCGGGGCGTATTTGGGAGTCATTGAATCGCCGAACACGCGTGCGGCGAATGCATCGGGATCGGACGGGTCGGGTGCGGGGGTATAGTCGTCGGCGATGCCGCGCGGGTAGGAGAGATCGGTGAAGTCACTTGGATAACCCGCCGCCACTTTGTTGACGACGGGGATCATTCGCATTGACACCGAAGTCACGTTTCCTGCGGCCTGATCGACGACGCGGTGGAGCAGGCCTGACAAGAATGCGGCATCGAGCGGCCGGGGCGCCTGGGGGTTCGAATCGTGCGCCGCCTGACGGACCAACTGCGTCAGCGCCTCTCGGACCGCGGCGGGCGTGCGATGAAGCTGCGCGATCGTAACAAGCCGCCCGGGCGGCAAGGCGAGGCGGGCTTCGAGCGTGCGCAGTTTGTCGTCAGCGGGCGGGTTGGCGACGGTGCCCGTCTCGATCAGGGAGAGATACGCCTTGGACATTCCTGCCCGGATCGCGAGTTCGGTGAGCGAAATACCCAGTTGCATCCGACGGTCTCGAACGATCTGACCCAAACTGGCAGAACCCAGACTGGCAGAACCCAGACTGGCAGAACCCAGACCGGGCAGAGCATGGGCGGGTAATCCAGATTGTCGGATGTTTGGCTTGTGGTCGGAACTGCTCACAAGCGTACAATTACCAAACATCAAATCCTTTTGCAATTTATGTAGATTGGTTTATGCGTTAATTCAAAGCTTTCACCCGTTAAGGTGTGCCGCATTTTTTCTCAGAATGTCATTGCTGGGTACAAAAAACGTCGATAGGAGGGGTGTATGGCGAACAATCTATTTGACAGGGGCGAACTGATGGACCGGTGTCTGGACGACGCGGATTTTGCCGTCGAGATGCTGGAAATCTTTGCCAGGCAGATGCCCGAGCAGATGTTGAAGCTGAACGCGGCGATGGAGGCAGGTTTGACGGTGGACGCCGCCAAAGCAGCCCATGCGATGAAGGGCACCTCGGGCAACCTTGCCGCCAGAAGGCTGCATGTGGCGATGTCGGAGATCGAAAAGACCCTGCGTCTCGACGATTTGCCCAAAGCGCAGGAGATGTTGGGGGTAGTTCAGCGGGAAGTCAACAACGCGCTTGCGGACGTGCCGGTGATGATCGTTTCGCTGCGGGGTACTGCATTGTCGGGGCGAACTGCGTAGGTAATCAAGCCGTTTTGGTGATCATTCGCCCTGCCATTGAATGGTCAGGTCGATGACGAGGTCGGGGTGAACACTGTGGTGCACGGGGCACGCATTGGCGGCGGCGATGAGGCGCTGTCGCATTGTTTCTTCGATTGCAACTGGAACATGAATAACGACGACGACTCGGGCGACTTTTCGCACCGGGAGTGCGGCCATGTGCTTTTCAATGTGGAGCGTCGAGCCGGTGAGGTCGAGGCCTGCCCGCTCGGCGACGATGGCCATAGTAGTCATCATGCACGTGCCCAGCGAGGTGGCCAGGAGATCGGTTGGGGAGAACGAAAGCCCTCTGCCGTGGTTGTCGAGAGGGGCATCGGTGACGATTTCCACGCCGCTGGGGCCGTGTTTTGCGATGCATCGGAGTCCATTTTCATAGGTGGAAGAGATGTTGACCATGAGGGAAAGTATCATCGGGAGGAAAATGGACGTCAACTGACCCTTGCCACCGGCCGATAGAAAATAAGTGCAGGATAAACATCCCAAATTAACAAATGACGTGAGAGGAAGAAATAAAAATGCTTTTGGGAATTCAGCCGCCGGATCGAAGCGCAAGTGTTGCGCTAAGGCTCAATTTGAAGATCCGGGTAGCCTTTTGCAGTCAAGAACTTACACGCCCGCGTTGGGCATTGAGCAAACTATGTTCCATCCGCCGATTCGCATAAATGAATCCTTCCATTAACCCTCCTGATTACTCAGGTTGCGACAGAATCGTCGTCATATTTTTTTAAATTTTCGGGTGATGAGTGGTTGCATCCCCTAGGGGAATCTCGTACCAAATACCAACAAGCGCGGAACAGAAGGTTATAGGACTTCTGAACGACCGCGCGGCTTGAACGTGCACACGAACCATCCCCGCCGAACGCCCTGACAGTGTGCGATCTGTCTGAAGTCAGGGGGCAGAGCGGGAAAGGAACGAAACAGGTCCTCTACCAAAGGATAGTCGAACATGGAAACGCCACGAACCCCGGCCGCCCGGCCGCTCAGCTCCAATGTCAAATCGTCCCGCTCATTTTCAGCCCACACGCTTCCCATTGCGATTGGAAGTATCTCCCGAGCGACCCGGCGAAAACTAGATCTCCTCTGCCAGGCGGTTCAGTCCGTCGCAGACCGACTCGTTCTGCCCCAGTCCACGCCACGGGCTCACGCCGCGTCCCACGCACTGATCGACGCGCTTGAGCCTCGAAAGGTGTTCGACGGCGCCTGGATTTCAGGCTCTACTCTCAACGTTCTTGGCAACGAATGGTCAAACAACTCTATTCGCGTTGATTACAACTCAGGCTCTGATACGGTCATCGCCCGATTCAACGGACAGACCCAGAGCTTTGCGGGTTGGCAGGTCCAGAATATCAACGTTACCGGCGGGCGACGCGACGACCTGATCTCACTGGCGGACAATTTGCCCAAAGCCGCCACCATTTCTGGCGGTGAGGGGAACGACACCGTCGTCGGTGGAGCTTGGAGTGATTCGATCAACGGCGGCGACGGCAACGACGTCCTGGACGGCCGAGGCGGAAATGACACCATCATCGGCGGATTCGGATCCGACTCCTCCACTGGCGGCGGCGGCGATGACCGCATCGAAGCCAATCACGGCAGCGACACCCTGGACGGCGGAGCGGGACTAGATTCGCTGGTCGGCGGGACAGGCTGGGACATCGGTCGCAACGGCGAAGTCATCACCGGCGTGGAACAAAACGAGAGTTCTTCCACCAACGGTGCGACTCCCTCGGGTGGTTCAACTGGCGTAACAAACGGTATCGGCACTGGAACACTCTTCAACGGCCGAGTCGTATTTACCGCCTCAAGCGGCCGTGACAACGTTATCCGCCTCTCGCGCGATGCGACACGGGATGTTCTGATTCTTTCTGTTAACGGATCATTGAACGAATACCCCGCTTCAAGCGCGACCGGTGCGATCCTGAGCGGCGGAGACCGAAATGATTTCATCACCGTCGACGACAGCTTCACCCTGCCCATCACACTCAACGGCAACGACGGAAATGACACGCTCGTCGGCGGGCCGGGCAATGACTTTATCGACGGCAATACCGGCAACGATTCCATCGACGGCAAAGCGGGCAACGACACGCTCATCGGCGGATTCGGGTCCGACTTCATTCAGGGCAACACAGGCAACGACCGACTCGAAGCCTGGCACGGCACAGACACCCTCGACGGCGGAGCAGGATTCGACACAATCACCGGCGGGTCGGGTTGGGACCTCGCCCGCAACGGCGAGGTCGTCACCGGCGTTGAACAGGTCGAAGGTTCGGCTCAGCTCACTGCCGCACCCATAAACGAGCCGAACAAAGGCTCGATCAGCAACGGACGACTGACCATCAACGCCGACAACGGACGCGACAACACCATCGTCGTCTCACGCGACTCAGCCCGGAACGTGATCAACGTCGTCAGCAACGGTCAGCAGAGCCAATATGCCGCCGGTTCTGTCAATTCCGTTTTCCTCACGGGCGGCGACCGCAACGACTCCATTATCATTGACGAAAATCTGGGCCTATCCACCAGTATCTCGGGCAATGAGGGCAACGACTCCATCACAGGAGGCTCGGCCGCTGACCAAATCGACGGCGGCGGCGGAAACGATACGCTCATCGGTCGCGGCGGGAATGACCGCCTCATCGGCGGCTTCGGTTCCGATCTCGTGCTCGCGGGCGACGGCGATGACTACCTCGAAGCAAGCCACGGCACGGACACCCTCAACGGCGGAAACGGTTTTGACACCCTTGTAGGCGGATCGGGTTGGGATACGGGCATCGACGGCGAAGTGCTTTCGAGCATCGAATTCGTCATCAACGGCAACGGCGCGAATCCTTCACCCACGCCAGCACCGACGCCAACACCTGTTCCGGCACCGACGCCAACACCTGCACCGGCACCGGCACCGGCACCAACTCCAACACCGACGCCTTCTCCTTCACCAACACCCAGTTCAGGCACGCCCGTCGTGGTCGACGTCAACGCCGCCGCTCCCGTGGCGCGGATCACCTCGCTTGGCGTGACTGACACAATCAACGTGGCGGCAGGGACCAGCGTGTTTGTCGACGGCGTCACCAGCAGCCTTAATAACGGCTCGCCTCAATCGGCCCGCTTCGAGTGGGATTTCGGCGATGCCGGAAGCAAATACAACAAGCTCGTGGGCTATAGCGCAGGTCACATCTACGACAATCCCGGGACGTACACCATCACGCTTCGCGTCATCAACGAGGCCGGCAGGACCAATACCACCACCCGGCAAGTCACCGTCGCTGCCGACAACAGGTCGACGCTCTATGTCGCTTCGAATGGCAATGACAATAACCCCGGCACGTTCGATCGCCCGATCCGCAGTTACACCCGCGCGTCTCAACTGGTGGAAAACGCCAGCAACACCAAAGTCCTCTTCCGGCGCGGCGATACCTTCGATGCACCCGGCCTGTTTATCATTCGCGGTCAGAATGTCACTGTCGGTGCTTACGGAAATGGCAACTCGCCCGTCATCAGCAGCACCATTTCCCTCGCGTCGTGGGCAGAGAGCCAGGTTTTCATTACCCAAGCCACAAGCGAAGGCGTGACGATCGAAAACCTCAGCCTTACGCGAAATGTCACCAACGTCTTTACCGCCGGCGGCGAGGGCGGGAGCAGTTTGGTTCTGGTTCAGGCATTGGGCAGACGTCTCACTCTGCGTAACAACGACGTTGGCTATTTCGGTACGTTCCTTAACGCCAACGGAAACATTTCTGGAACACTGCTTCAGGAAAACCGCCAGCTTATCGACAACGGTATGCTCGCATATTTCGCCTGGCTTCAGGGCGACAACCATGTGATCCTGGGAAACAAGGCTGTCAACAGTACGCGCGAGCACATCGTCCGCATGACCGCGGTCGAGAAGGTCAACCTCACGGGCAATGATTTCGCCAATATCGACCGACGCAACGTGGGCGATTCCAATGACATCATGAAAGCGAACATTAACGTCCAGCGAAGCGAGTACGTCTCGCTGCAGGGCAACACGCTGTTCGGCCGAACGATGATCGGGCCCGTCACCACCGCCGGGCAGATCACCGAACCCTGGGGCAGGACGCGTTACACAGTCATCGAAGGAAATACCTTCACGGGCCATTCACTCGAAATCTATTCCGGCACAGAACAGGTAATGATCCGCAACAACATTTTTCGCGATATGGACGGCGGGAACATCCAACTTTCGGGCTTCGAGGCCCTCTACAACCGCGGCCTGGTCGATATCACCATTGCCAACAACACCGCCATCCTCAATAACAGCCAGCATGGCAACTTCATTATCCTGGGCGGAAGTGCACAACGAATCCGCGTTGTGAACAACCTGTATGTCGCCCCGACCTATCAGACCGGCGCATGGGGCTCCTCGCCCGTCGATGTCCAGGAAAACGACCTGAGGTCGTTCTCCCAGATCACCAACAATGTCTGGGAACTGCCCACGATCCTGCCCTATGCACAGGGCGGCATCAATTGGGTTGGACTCAACTCGGGCGCAGAAGGCTATCGCACACCCACGGCATGGAATAACTTCGCGCAGGTCGGTACGGACTACTTCGCCGACACCACACTGAACGCCAACGCAGCACCGGTTGCGGGGCAAACCGCATTCAACGCGGCCGCAACCGTCGGGGGCGTCTTCACCGACTTCGCCGGCAACTATCGCCCCGCCTCAGGCTGGTCCGCCGGGGCTGTTCAAGGGTAAGGTCAAAAAATGGCAAGACAGTCGGGGGAAGCGGGTGCACGTCACACCGCTTCCCCCCTGCCATTGGTCTTCATTTCCATCTGATTATTTGATGGAGGTTTATGTGAACAGCGATTGTCGTCACCGGGCCGCGCTTTCAATACGATGAAGCGTATGCGAGTTCTGACGATCAGCGGGGATACTTTCTACGGATTCAGCGGCGTTCGTACCGTCGCGCTCCAAGTCATTCGACACCTCGGTTTGAGACCTACGCCTCATGTCATCGGTGTCGTTTCTGATATTCCCCCGCCCGTCCCGCACGACAACCATTTTCCGATCTCATGCCCGATCCAGCCGGCGGATCATCAACACCTCAAAGCAGCAATTCTCGCGTTCGAGCCCGAAGTGGTTCATGTTCTGTCTGCGGGCATCAAACTGATGCGGATGACGCAGTTGGTATTGGGCGAATTGGCCGCGTCAGGGAAGAAGGTGCCCTGGTCGATCACGATTCACAACGTTCCGCCGTTCGAGCAGTCGTCGCCGTTTTTTCTTGGCAGGAACAATTTGTTTTATATTGCCCGTAAGATCGTCAAGCTCCCGACGGCGATATTGTGGAGTCGCTTTCTGTCTTCCGGCACATTCAGCGCCGTCGTCTGCCATAGCCCGGTGATAAAAGATCAGCTCGTGCGTGCCGGGTGTGCGAAGGGCAAAATATTCCAGGCCGATCTGGCGGCGCTGGAGACGAATATCTCGGCGAGTGACACTTCTGCGCCTGGCGTTTCGACCACTGGCGTTTCGACCACTGACGTTTCGACCACTGGCATTTCAGACCAGACGGCCTCTCTGGACATCCCAGTCTGGGCGACTGCCTCGCCGCGGCTGCTCAGTGCCGGTGGACTGGCGCACAACAAAGGGTTCCACGACGCGGTCACCGCGGTCCTGACGCTGCGCGAGTCACATCCGAAGTTGCTCTACGTCATTGCCGGGGCGTCGCGGGGTGTGGGATATGAGAATTTTCTCAAAGCGCACGTCAAAAAGCTTGAGTTGTCCGACAACATTCACATCAAGCCCGACCTTCACGACCAGCAACTCGAACGAGCGCGTCGCGAATGCGATCTGTACATTCAGCCATCGCACGAGGAGGGATTTTGTCTGGCGTTTCTCGAAGCCGCGATGAGTGCGCAGCGTGTACTGGGAACCGACACCGGGGCGATGAAGGCAATCTCAGCGGGTCAGCCTGGCATGGACGTTGTGCGTCCGAAAGACCCTGGCGCCCTCGCGCACGCGGCCGCTGCGCTGCTGAGTCAGAACATAACGCCTCAGCAGATCTCAGGCCGACGTGTTTCACTCTTGTCGCGATACAACTGGGAGCGCTACGCAATGGCGTACGAGGAGATGTTCAGACGCGTGCTTAATGAGCCGCGCACGGAGTAAGCGTTTATTTTTACGATCTGAGAACACCCTGTTACCCGAGCGATTCGTTCGTGCGCGGATAATTTAATCGATTTTCAGATTGATGTGAGAGGTTCAAATTATTCTACGCCGACAGCACCTGGAGAAGCTGCTCGATATCAAGCTTCTGCGGGTCGTCGGGGCACGCGTCAAGGTATCGACCCAGCCACGCCGTCGCCGGTCGCGTCATGCCGATACGTGCCAATACAAGCCCGAGGTCGCGCTGCAAGTGCGTCTGACTGGGCCAGAGCAGCATCTGCATCTCGATCATCGCCGCCACGTCGTTCATTCGCCCCGCCTGGCTGTGGCTGTGCAGGAGGTTCTGGATAAGCCGTGTGAGCCAGTGCCGGTCGGAGATAGGTTCGAGCAGGTCGCTGCTCCATTCGACTTCGGGCCCGTAGGTGTCACGCATGCGGTCCAGCGCTTCGTCGGCGGTGATGAGCGTCCCGCCGAAGAACGGGTCGATGAGCATCAGGCCACCATTCAATCCCGAGTTTAGTCCCGAGTTCAATCCCGAATCGGCCGACAGTTCAGGCGTCTCTACGCCCACGATGAAATGCCCTGGCAGGCCGATGCCACGCACGGATAATCCAATTCTTTTGGCGACGAGTTTGTAGACGAGGCTCAGTGTGATCGGCAGGCCGCGGCGTGTTTCGAGCACGCGCGGCAGATAGCTGTTTGCAGCGTCGTGATAATTGAGCGTGTTTCCGATGAATCCTTCCTGATCAAACAGCACATCGTGCAGGTGCGCGACCCTGGCCTGCCACTGCGGGCCGCGAATACGGGCGTTGATCTGGTCGGCAAATTCGTCGAGCGAATCCTCGACCTGCAGCTTATCGACCTTGGGCATTGCCTGCTGTGCGATCGCCACCGCACCTTCCAACAGCGCATCTTCGTCCGGCGCGCCCGGTCGATCCAGCATCGCCACGACGCGCTTCATCGCGGTAAACGATTTCTTCGAGCAGCATTGCGGGGATGAAGGCGATATCGGCGCGGAAGGCATGGTGTTCTCCGTTTGCGGGACACTCTGCTTATCGGCACGCGGCGGGCCTAAGCCTTAGAAACTCAGCCTTAGAAACTCAGCCTTAGAAACTCAGCCTTAGAAACTCAGCCTTAGAAACTCAGGCTTAGAAACACACTCGACGCCTTACAACGACGTTCAAACACATACCGCCGTCGATTCACGCACCACCAGTTCCGCGCGAAGTTGCGGATGGCCAATGCCGACGTGCGGTCCCCTGCTCCTCCCGACCTGATCCGCAAGACCATTGCCAGTCGAATGCCTGGCCTGATTCACCTGATTCACAACATGTCGCGCCGCGGTCTGCCCGACCTCGATCAAGGGCTGGCTCATGGTCGTCAGCGCGGGCGAGAGATATTGCGCACTGGGCGGGTCGTCCACGCCGATGATGGAAAGCTGTGCGGGCACACTCAATCCCGCTTCACGTGCGGCGGCGTAGCAGTCCAGGGCGAAATAGTATCCCGCCGCGAAAATCGCGGTCGGTCGATTCGGCTCCATCAGCACCTGAACCAACCGCGATCGCTCGGAGTCGCTAAGTCGCCACGATGAACTCATCAAAACGTGCCGCGATGGAACACTCAGCCCCGCACGCTCTACGGCCTGATTAAACCCGGCAATGCGGTCACGCGAGTTCGACAATAGCGCATCCTCGCCCACGAACATCAGCCTGCGATGCCTTAGCGCCAGAAGATGCTCGACGGCCCGTCTTGAAAGGTCCACGTTGTCGACATCCACCGAAGCCAGAACCGAGACGTCCTTGTCGAGCGTTGCACCAATGATTACGCTGTGCCTGCCGGTCGTGTGCGTCTCGATGAGCACCTTCACTTCTTCGGGAAGCGGATTGACATACAAAAATCCGTCGCACTCGTTTCGCGTGTCTTCTCCAAATCGCAGCAGCACCAAATCAAACCGCAATGTGTCGGCCTCGGCGCGGATGCCGTCAAGCACCTGGCCGTGGTAATAGTCCGCGATCGACGCCTCCCCGTGCAGCACCAGCCCCAGGCGATGCTTGGTCATGGTGTGACGACGCTCGAGAAACTTTTCGTGAACGAAGGTTCCCCTGCCCTGTGATCTCTGTAATACGCCGGCGGCGACGAGCTCCTGCAACGCACGGTGTGCCGTCACTAATGACACTTTCAATTGTTGCGAGAGCTCCTTCGTGCTCGGCATCTGCTCGCCGGGCCGAAAGAGACCCGATTCGATTGATACCTGGAGCGAATCGCGCACCGCCGCGTATAACGGCTTGCCAGGCTTGGACTTGACGGGCAATAACTTCTTCACTATCTCATGGTCCACAAATATTCCCCTTGTCGTACTTATAGTCTTACATAACTTCTATAATGTGCAAGTTTAGTACACGCAGGGAGTTCAAGCACGCGCACTCGACCCCCAATCAATCGGAAGGGAAGTTTCCCGAGTGCGTATGAGGTGACTTGCTAAATAACACTGCAACCCATTGCTGGAAAATGCGGCGAAACTGGCTACTGTTGAGGCCGGTCGAATCTTTTACTCCGCCAATCGTCTATCGCCGAGGATTTTCTCATGAAACAGCCTATTCGAGTCGCCGTCACAGGTGCCGCCGGTCAAATTGGTTACGCACTGCTTTTCCGCATCGCCTCGGGCGCGATGTTCGGCCCGGATCAGCCTGTCATTCTTCAGTGCCTTGAAGCACCGATCGAAAAAGCCCTGCAAGGCCTTTCGGGCGTCGCCATGGAACTCGACGACTGCGCCTTTCCCCTGCTCCACGGCATCGTACAGACCAGCAATCCGGAGGAGGGATTCAAGGACGCGAACTGGTGTCTGTTGATCGGCGCTAAGCCGCGCGGGCCCGGCATGGAACGCGCGGACCTGCTGAAGGACAACGGCAAAATCTTCATCGAGCAAGGCAAAGTCATCGATCGCGTCGCCGCCGCCGATGCGCGCGTGGCGGTGGTGGGCAACCCCGCGAATACCAACTGCATGATCGCCTCAAGCCAGGCGCGGCGTTTGCCGCCCGAGCGCTTCACCGCCATGGTCCGGCTCGACGAAAACCGCGCCAAGACTCAGCTCGCAAAGAAAGCCAACGTGCTCGTCACCGCAGTCACAGACTGCTACATCTTCGGCAACCACTCGCCCACGATGTTCCCCGCCTTCCACCTCGCCAAAATTAACGGCAAGCCCGTCCCGCAAGTCATCGGTCATCATGAATGGCTCCGCGGCGAGTTCTGTGACACCGTCGGCAAGCGCGGCGCGGCCATCATTAACGCTCGCGGCGCCTCTTCCGCCGCCTCCGCAGCCAACGCACTGGTCGATCACGTTCGCGACCTCGTCACCCCCGGAAAAATCCACTCCGTCGCCGTCAAATCCAACGGCCTTTACGGCTTCGACCCCGACGTCTGGGCGGGCATGCCCGTCAAAACCTCCGCAGACGGCAAGAGCCACGAAGTCATCAAAGACCTGCCCATGGACGACTTCGCCAAATCCAAAATCGACACCACCAATAAAGAACTCGTGGGAGAGCGCGACACCGTCAAGGACATGCTGCGGTAAATATCAAGGCGACACGTACGGATCGATCGAGCCTCAAGGACAGCTCTTTACTTTCACGAGATTCGTCCTCGAATATCATTCGGTGCAACTACTATCCGAGCGAACTATGAAAGTCTGTTTCTTCCGCTAACCGTTCTTCGACCCGCAACTTTCAACTCTCCTCTTCCTCCCATGGGCAAACCCACCGGATTCAAAGAAGTCTCCCGCGAAACCGCCAAGCGCAGGCCCGTCGCGCTGCGGCTATCCGACTGGCAGGAAATTTATCACCCAGTCCCCGAAGACAAACTCAAAAAACAAGCCTCGCGATGTATGGACTGCGGCGTGCCGTTCTGCAACAACGGCTGCCCACTTGGCAACCTCATCCCCGACTGGAACGACCTGGTCTATCGCGGCAAGTGGTTCGATGCGTGGCAATCCCTTTCCAAAACCAACAACTTCCCCGAATGGACAGGCCGAATCTGCCCGGCCCCGTGTGAAGAAGCATGTGTTTTAAAAATCAATGACAAGCCGGTGTCGATCAAGACGATCGAACAAGCAATCAGCGACCGCGCCTGGGCCGAGGGTTGGGTCACGCCGCAGCCGCCCGCGCGCCGCACCGGCAAAACTGTCGCGGTTATCGGCTCTGGCCCTGCGGGTCTAGCGGCGGCGGAGCAGCTCAATCGGGCCGGGCACGCCGTCACCGTGTTCGAGCGCGACAACCGCCCGGGCGGCTTGCTCATCTACGGCATCCCCGATTTCAAGATGGACAAGACCACGGTCTCGCGGCGCGTGACGCTAATGGAGGCCGAGGGAATCTTGTTCAAGTGCAACGCGAACGTCGGCGGAAAAAACCCGGACCGCGATCTCAGCATTGAACAGCTCAGGCACGACTTCGACGCCGTCATCATCGCCATCGGTGCGACCGCCGCCCGCGACGTCAACGCACCCGGCCGCGAACTCACCGGCATCCACCTGGCCATGACGTACCTGCCCCAGCAGACCATGGTCAACTTCGACCCCGCGCTCGAGGGCGATCTGATTTTCGCCCAGCAGCACATCAACGCCAAAGACAAGCACGTCGTCATCATCGGCGGCGGTGACACCGCGGCGGACTGCCTTGGAACCTCGATTCGTCAGGGTGCAAAGTCCGTGCGTCAGTTCGATATCAACGCGCGTCCGCCCGAAGAGTTCAACCCAAAAACGCCCTGGCCCAACTGGACGATGGTTCTGCGCAGCAGTGCCGCCCACGAAGAGGCAAATCACCTGGCGGGCGATGAAATTCGCGACTGGGCGATTCTGACCAAGGCCTTCATCGGCGACGAACAGGGCCACGTTCGTGCCTTACGCGGCGTGCGGATCGAAGGCCACAAAGACTCACAAGGCAAACGCCACGTCAACGAAGTCGAAGGAAGCGAGTTCGAAATCCCCGCCGACCTGGTGCTGCTGGCCATCGGTTTCTCGGGGCCCGAAAAATCCGGCGTGATCCAGCAGCTCGGCCTGGCGCTCGACACCCGCGGCAGCATCAAGGTGAACTCGTCCTACGAAACCAATCTCAAGGGCGTCTTCGCCGCCGGTGATGCTCGACGAGGACAGTCACTGGTGGTCTGGGCGATCAGCGAAGGCAGACAGGCCGCCCGATGCTGCGACGAGTTTCTGATGAACGCCAGCGACTTGCCCAGACTCGATCTGCTTTAGATCTCATTTCGTCTCGTTCGACGCAACACTTCAGCCGAGTCGAATAAAACTGATTCAAGTCAGGGTGGCACAGGCCGGTACGCCGCCCTTTGCTGAAGTGGACTTCATCCCAGCGGCGTCTTGCTCCCAAACCGAAGGCCGTCCATTTTACATCGCACAAGCATGGGCCGTTCTGCTCCTATACTCCTCCACACATGCTGATGCGAATGGACAATCCCGATCCGCACAAACCCGATCCGAGCGAGCGCGATCCTTCTTCAGCAACGCTTTCGAATCAGATGCTGATCGCGGCATCTTTTCTGATCTGCTTCGTGCTGCTCGCTCTTTCGTTCATGGCAGGCCCGATGTCGCCTCGAGAAAGCTTTGCGTGGTTCCTCTCGACGCAGGCGCCCAGCGAACTCATGCGAATCCTCCGCGTTGACACCGACGCCCCGCTTCATTATTTGATCGTTCGACTCTGTACCAAACTGCTGGGCGACGCGATGTGGGTCATGCGATTGCCGACGGTGATATTTGCGACACTGTGCTTGCCGCTCGTGTGGATGCTCGCAAGGCGAATGAAACTGTCTGCAGTTCGTATCGCGGCACTGCTCATCACGTTCGCGAGCAGCGTCATTATTCTACACCGAAGCGTCGGATTCGAGTCCGAAGTTCTTTCGATCCTGTTTTCACTCGCTTCGCTCGCGACAGCCGTCGCGTTCTTCGACACTCGCCGCTGGTGGTGGGTGTTGCTTTTCGCAATGTCGATGACCGGGGCCTTGTGGACCAACAACGGGATGCTCGTGTGGCTGGTCATCATGCACGGCACGTGGATCTGGATGAGCCGCACGAACTGGACGAGCGGCCTAATCGCGCTGGCGATCGCCGACCATCTGATACTTGCGATGTACATTCCATGGACGCCGAGTCTGGTCGATCAGCTCCGTGAAGGCTTGCCCGACTTTTCGGCACTACTACTGATGATTGCTTTCTCAGGCGTCGCGTCGATTGCGATGCTGACACAACAATCAAAACGACTGACGTCTGTTTTTGTCGGCTTGGCCACGCTGGTGCTCTTGATCGCTTTCAGCAGGCTAATTGGAACCCAACGCACGGACGAGATTCTTGAAGACCCGACGCTCGATCGCCGAACGTTGATGGTGTTCGTTCCGTCCGAGCTTCAGCTCGTAACCGACTACCGCTTTCGAAACTCGACCACCGGCCCGACGCGAATCGGCTTGCCGCTTTCCTTCCGTGCCAACGACCCGCCCGAGCGCCAAACGGAGGGGCGTCAAACGGGGGGGCGTCAAACCGCGGCTCGACCGAATTTTGATGAGCTACGACCGCTCATCGATTCGGGCCAGTACGACCGCGTAATTGTTGTCAATCAAAGCTGGTCTTCCGAAAGTTCACAATTCGCGATACGGGCCGTTACAGATCTTCTTCCGAATCGCAATCAACGGCTCGATTTCGCCCAGTCGCGGTGGACCGCAACCGCCGCCGCCGATTTGCGACCTACACCAGAGCCTTGAATTTCACATTCAACTCGCCCGATGACCCCGCCTCCACCCTTGCTCGCACTTTCGCCCGGCCCGTGGGTCGTCGGCGTGTCGGGCGGGGCCGACTCCGTCGCACTGCTCAGGCTCGTGCTCGAATTTCGCCCCGACATCACGCCCATCGTCGCGCACTTCGATCACCTTACCCGAGCCGGCCAGAGCACGCGTGACGCGGAGTTCGTGCGAGACTTGGTGACGCGAGACTGCACCTCGGCAACCTGTCGTTGTCATTCGCGTGAAGGCAATTCGACCACCGAGGCCGCCCTTCGCAAGGAGCGTTTTCAGTTCTTCGCGCGGGCCGTGCGAGAGACGAATTCACAAGGCGTTCTGCTGGCGCATCATGCCGACGACCGGGCCGAGACCGTCTTGCTTCGACTTGTTCGTGGCGGCGAGCCTTGGGCGATCGACGGCCTGCGTGAACGTTCCATCATTCATCACACGCCCGTCCATCGCCCGCTTCTTTTTGTGCGAAAGCAACTGCTGGTCGATTATCTCGCCTCGATCCGTCAGCCGTTTGTTTTTGATCAAAGCAACGACACGCACGCTTCGGCGCGTAATGTGGCGCGCGTGCTGATCCGCGACACGCCCGGGCTGTTCGAAAAGCTTCTCGATCTCGCAAACGCAGCCGCCAACTTGCGCCAAAGATTGCAGAAGGCGATCGTGCAGCGGGGCAATCTCGCGACGAAAACCATCGCCGACGCGACGCCCATCAACGCGCGCTGGACGATCCGCAGGTGGCTGGCGCTTGGTGCAGTCGAAGCGGAGCAAAGCCAGGTCGCGATCATTTTGTCGATGTGCGTGGACGCATCGGGACCGCGCGTGCTGCAGGTTTCGCCGCGAGTGCGGGTCGTGCGAAAACGCGGCGAACTGATTCTGCTGACCGAAGCGTGATCAGTTCGACTTACGTGTCGTGGCGCGGAGGTCTTCCAGCTTTTGCCGATACCCCGACGTGCGAACGCCAGGCTCGAGCTTCGCAGCGATCTCGATCATGTCATGGGCTCTTTCGAACTCGCCAAGACGCATCTCCACCTCGGCCGCGAAAAGCCACGCATCGAAATAACTCGGGTCGGCCCGCGTCGCGCGCGTCGCCCACTGTCGAGCACGATCGAGCTCGTTCGAATTGATGAAATGCGTCGTCGCCAGAATGGCCAGACGCGCATTTTCCGGCTGCGCATCGCCGAGATGTTCATAGAACGAAGCGCGGTCGTTCCATCGGGCCGCGTAATCGATTGTTCGCATAGCGAACAGTGCACACACGATCAACAGCATAACGTGAACAACGCGTGTGCGCGGACATAGCAAGACGAGCGCGGGGAAGAGAAACGCCGTGGGCAGATAGAGCAGGCGCTCGCCGAAAATCGTGCCGATCATGATGAGCGAATTGCTGATGAGGAAATACGTGATGCAAAGCGAACCGAGCAGAAAAGTCAGGATCATTCGTCGACGCAAAAGCGCGAACAGCGTGATCGTCAGCATGATGACAAACGTCAAGATGCCGAGATAGAAATACGGATCGCCAGGGTTCACGACGTGCCCGATCTTCGGCGCGTGATCGAGCGACAAACCCACGGGCCAGGCGACAAGCGCGACATATCGGCCCAGAATCGTGAAGGGCAGAAGCCAGCGATCAAGCCCCACACTCAGCTTGAGCGGCTGACTCGTGGGATCAAGAAAAAACGGGTCCCAGCCGAACTTCAGCCCCAGCACTTGTTCGCGCAGAACAATCAGCGAAGCGGTGATGATGCAAATGACAAGTGTGAGCAATGCCCCGGATCGGGCGTCGAATGTGAGAGGAGTGCGGTTCACTCGCATCGCGACGGTCAGCAGCCCGGCCATTGCGAAGAAGAGCAGCGCGAACTCTTTACTGCCGACCGCGATGATCAGGAGCAAGGCGATCATCATCACGTGCGGAACACGGACGGTCTTCGAGAGCATCAGCACGATCGCGCCGAGCATGCCCGCGGCACACAACAGCTCGGCCCGGCCGTAGATCGAAGCGACCGCTTCGGTGTGAATCGGATGGACTGCGAACAGCACGCCCGA
>JBBQKP010000003.1:0-38198 GCA_038326995.1 Tepidisphaerales bacterium | reverse complement strand
GTGTTTGGGCCAGTCGCCTGGTAGAATTCCTGACCGGCATTGGAATAAAAAACCGGGTTGCTGTTCGTAGGGTTGAAGGTCGAGGTGATGATCGACGTGCCCGTGGTACCAATGGCGGCGTTGAACGCGGCGTTATTGACGTAGTTGGTGACGGCCCCGCCTGACTTGTTGATGCGGTAGATGGCGCGGGTGCCGGTGCTCGACGTATCGACGATCTGCAGCTGGGTGCCGATGTCGTAAAGCAGCCCCGAAATACCGGTCGGCGAGGTCGTGGCGGCAAAGTTCCAAGTGGAGGTCGCGACGAGCTGCGTGTTAATGGAGTCAGTGGAGAAAGGAGAAAGTCCGGTGGAGGACGTGATGCGGTGCGACGCAGCCCCGCCAATCGTGCCGCTGACAACGTTATAGACGGTGTTGGGACTGTCAGAGCTGACGACGCCCGTGACGAGGTTCGGCGAAGCGACTCCACCCGCCAGAGCGGCTGTGCGATCGGCGAGCCTGACGTAGGTCTGAGCGCTCGCGACCTGAGTCATGCCCACGACGGCAATGACCGACGCGGCGAAGATGGACGATCGCGGAAAGAAAGATCTGGGTGTCGTGAGGTTTTGCATTTTCAATTTCCAGTGCCCGTGGAGGGATTCGTGTGTGAGTAACAGCGGCCGGGAATGTTAGAACAACCGGCTGAAGAGGTCAACACAAATCGGAGTACACCGACTCCGTACTCGAAGCAATCCGACAGTCCTGCCGGGAGTTTGGGCAATCGGTGAGGATCAGACGGCTATGTCCCGAACAGCCGATCGCCCGCGTCGCCTAATCCGGGCATGATGTAGCCGCGCTCGTTGAGCTGACGGTCGATGGCGCAGCAGTAAATGGGCACTTCGGGGTGTTTGGCGTGCAGGGTATCGATGCCCTCAGGGGCGGCCACCAGGCACATAAACTTGAGGCTGGTGACGCCCTGCTTTTTCAAAAAATCGATCGCGTACACCGCGCTTCCGCCCGTCGCCAGCATCGGGTCGATCAGCAGCACCTCGGTCTCCTTCACGTCGGGCGGGAGCTTGGCGTAGTAGCTGTCGGGGAGCAACGTTTTTTCGTTGCGTGAGACGCCCAGATGGCCCAATCTTGCGTCGGACAAAATTCGCTTCACGCCGTCGGCCATGCCCAGCCCCGCACGCAGAATCGGCACGAGCGTGACGGGCCTGGCAAGCACCTCGCCGGTCGTCTCCTCCATCGGCGTCCTTACGCCCCGCTTCACCGTCGGCCAATCGCGCGTGACCTCGTACGTCATCAACATCGCAATCTCATCCAGCAGCAATCTGAAAGCTCTGGTATCGGTCGATTGGTCGCGCAGTTCGCTGAGCTTGGTCTGAATCACGGGGTGATCGATGACGTGGACGTTGAGCATAAAGGGGATGATAAAGCGGGCCGGGAGAAAACACGGCATGCGGTGGTACTTCAGCCGAATGCGAAATCTCCTCCGGCCCGTCCGGCAGGACACTTTCTTTCCGCGTTTGGAGAGGAAATGCGATGTCCTGACGGACGGTCCAGACATCGGCGTTGCGTGTAACCGATTGAAAAGGTAACTATTTCACAGTCGTAGCCGCCAGCTTGCTGGTGCTTGATCTGCAAGTCGAGTCCATAAAAGCGCCAGCGAGCTGGCGGCTACACGGGAGTGAGCGGCCGACACACCAGGGGTCAGCGACGGATTCAGTGCTGAATCACCGGCGGCGGACACTGCTGAAGAGGTCGGCACTCATAACGAGTCCGAATCTGCGTGCGCGCTTCTGATTCGCGCGCCGGTCGCGATGCGCTGCGGCGCGAATGGAAAATGCCTCGGCGCAAATGTTTCGGGCCGACTTGCCCCGGCCAACGGGGTGCAATCGAAACTGCGACTGCAAATGTGCGCATTTCGCATTGCTTCAGACGAGTGTCGGCGGCGTAAGGTGAGTATAGATCAGGAGATGGGCCGGGGAATGAGAGAAAGCAAGCGCGAGAAGTTGCTGGAAAAAGCGTGTAAAACGGTGGTCAATGACGTCTTATCGGCGCAAATTCGCGCAATCCGGCGGTTAAAACGCGTTCTGTCGCGCGGCATAGGCCGCGACATGATTCACATCGCCACTCTTCGTTCATTTCCCGCGAAACGTGACGCCACTCGCCCCCTACTGCTCTAATGTCGTATACTAAGCGGCTCGACACCATGCACATCCGAAACTTTTCCATCATCGCCCACATTGACCACGGCAAGAGCACGCTTTCCGATCGCCTTCTCATGGCAGCGGGTGCGATCACGCAGCGCGAGTTCCAGAATCAGATCCTTGACGATATGGATTTGGAGCGAGAGCGTGGCATCACGATCAAGGCGTCGGCCGTCACCGTCTTCACTCGCCATAAGGATGAAGAGTTCATGCTGAACTTCATCGACACGCCGGGCCACGTCGATTTTCACTATGAAGTGCAGCGAGCGTTGCAGGCGTGCGAAGGGGCCGTGCTGGTGGTCGATGCGACGCAGGGCGTGCAGGCGCAGACCGTCGCCAATGCCTATGCCGCGATCGAAGCGGGCCTGGAGATCATTCCGGTCATTAACAAGATCGATCTTCCCAGTGCCCAGCCCGACAACGTCGCGATGGAAATCGAGCAAGTTCTGGGCCTGCCTGCCGAGGAAGCGATCCTCGTCAGCGCCAAGACCGGCCAGGGAATTGAAGACCTCGTTTATGCGATTTGCGATCGCCTGCCCGGCCCGCGTGGCGTGAAGAACGCCCGCACGCGCGCCCTGATCTTCGACAGCATCTACGACGATTACCGCGGCGTCATCGCCTATTGCCGTGCCATCGACGGCGGTATCAAAAAGGGTGACAAAATCCGCTTCATGGGAACCGGCAAAGATTACACCGTCACTGATTTGGGCAAGTTCTGCCCACGCCCGAAGCAGGTCGCGGAAATCGGCCACGGCGAGGTGGGTTTCATCGTCGCCTCCATCAAAGACCTACACGACGTCCGCGTCGGCGACACCATCACCCTCGCCAACGAACCCGCACCCGAACAACTGCCCGGCTACAAGCCCATCCAGCAGATGGTCTACTGCGATTTCTACCCCTCGGGCGACACGCAATACGAAGACCTGCGCGACGCCATGGACAAGCTCAGCCTCAACGACGCCAGCTTCAGCTTCGAGCCTGAAAACAACGACGCGCTGGGCTTCGGCTTTCGATGCGGCTTCCTCGGGCTGTTGCACATGGAGATCATTCAGGAACGGCTCGAGCGCGAATTCAACATCGAAGTCATTCAGACCGCGCCGACCGTCACCTATGAAATTCTGCGGTCCGACGACACGACCATCAGAATCGACTCGCCCAGTGAGCTTCCCGATCCGACAATGGTGAAAGAAATTCGCGAGCCTTACATCAAGATGCAGTTGATCCTTCCTCAGGAGAACGTCGGCGTCATCATGACGCTTTGCGAGGACCGACGCGGCACGTACAGCAAGACCGAATATCTGGGCAACACGGGCCGCGTGATTCTGGAGTATGAGATCCCGCTGGCGGAGGTGATTTTCGATTTCTACGACCGACTGAAGAGCTCGACCAAAGGCTACGGCACGATGGATTACGAAGTCATTGGTTTTCGCCCGGGCAATCTGGTGAAGGTCGATATTCTGGTCAACAACGACAAGATCGACGCACTCTCCGTGATCGTCCACCGCGACTACTCCGAAAACCGCGGCAGGCAGCTCATCAAACGCCTGAAGGAAGAAATCGACCGCCACCTTTTTGAGATCCCCCTGCAGGCCGCCATCGGTGGGAAAATCATCGCGCGCGAAACGATCAAGAGCGTCGGCAAGAACGTGACCGCCAAATGCTACGGCGGCGACTTCACCCGCAAACGCAAGCTGCTCGAGAAACAAAAAGAGGGCAAGAAGCGTATGAAGCGCATGGGCAGCGTCGATATTCCGCAGGAAGCGTTCCTGGCGATATTGGAAGCCGCAGATTGAGCTGTTGGTTTAGTGGCATTTTCGATGACGCCCGTGAACAGATCCTATGAACATTGCGCGCTACCAAATTTCGCTCGATGCCCCGATCGCGGCGGTGTGGAAATTTCACGAAAGTGCTCGCGAGGCATTGCCTCTACTCGCCCCGCCCGGGTCGGACCCGCATCTCGAATTGGTTGACGAGCCGCAGCGAGTGGGCGCGCGGGTGGTGATCGTGGCGAAAGGGCCGATGGGGAAGAAGATGCGATGGGCCGCTCGGTATGAAACGTTCGAGCCGCCTCACATTTGCAGCGACGGAAAAACGCGTGCGCGTTTCGTGGACATTCAGGATTCGGGCCCGTTTAAATACTGGCGTCACGAACACCTGATGGAGAGTGTGACTGAGACGACGGCGACATTGACGGACACGATCGAGTACATCGTGCCGCTGGGATTTCTAGGGAACCTGGCCAACACGCTCTTCGTACGCCGACAGCTCGATCAGATGTTCGCGCACCGGCACCGCGTGACGCGAGAGCAGGTTATGAAGCACGTGAGCGCGTGACCAACTGCGGGTTACAATCTCACGCGGATTCAAGCGTAGACAAGCATGATCGGCAGCGATCGTTTCGTGTGTCCTGAAGCGATTGTCATTGCGGTCAGCCCCAGAGATATCACGTTATGAATCACTACGAACATATTGAAACAAAAAAGCCCGCGGCCCGGTGGTCGACCGGGCCGCGGGAGCAGAATGAAGACAGCAGAATGAAGACAGCAGAATGAAGACCGGGACTCGACAATCACCGACGCTTACGTCGCAGGAGCAGCGTGGTCGCGCCCGCGATCAAGCCGAGCGTCGCGGGTTCTGGGATGACCTGACCCTGGGCGTTGAGGATCAGCACGACCTCATCGCCGTAGACGCGTCGCTCGGTTCGCAGCAGGTTGTAGTTGCTGTCGAGGACCGGGAAATTATAGACGGGCGTGAGCGTGACTTTGGCGAAGGGCACGTTGTCGAGATTTGCACCGGCACCGTCGGTCAGCGTGGCCGAGAGCAGGCGTTCGACATTGACCTCGAGGTGGCCGTAGTGCTTGCCGCCGTCGACGAGCTGGAGGACGCCGTCGACGAGTTCCCATTTCTCCGGGGCGGACTGGTCGGCGGTCCACTGGCTGAAGGGATTGTAGTTCAGCAGCTCTCGGTCATAGAAGTCGCTACCGGAGGCGGCGTTGAGTCGACGGGCACCGCGGAGTCCGTCGGCACTGACGCCCACGTCGTAGTGATGCACGCCCACGCCGTCGCCGTTTTCATCGACGAAGGACCGTTCGAACATTTCGCTGTGTCCCGACAGGACAGCCGACACGCCGAACTCTTCGAACATGGATTGATACTGACGCATGGGCGTTCCGCCCTGGCCGGAGCTGTCGGCGTGGTTCATGGGCAGACCGTGCTCGCCGCTGGAGTACGCGGTGTGATGATACTGAACGAAGACGATCTGATTTTTGCTTCTGGCGTCGGCGAGTTGTTCCCGGGCCCAATTCCATTGGGGCGAGCCGGGATTGAAATCGGACAGGTCAGGCGTGTTGTATCGGGTGAAGTTGGGGTCGGTGGCGACGCCTGCGTTATACGCGTCGACGTTGAAATTGTCCTGAGTATCCGTGCCAGGCCCGGTGTACTGTCGGCCGGTGAGCCTTTGGGCGGTGGGGTAGTTTCCTCGAACGTCTTCATTCACACCGCCGACGCTACCGCCGTTGGTGGAGTCGAGTGTGATGATGGTGACCGGGCCGTAGTCGACGCGGTGATAGTTGTCCTGATGGTTGGCGGTTCCGTTGGAGGGCGCGTCGATGTAGGTTTTGTATTTGGACCGGCCAAAACGCGGGCCGTTTCTCACAGGGTTGGCGGTAGTATTGGTGTTGTAGGCGCCGTTGACACCGGTGGCGAATACTTCCCAGTTTCCCATCGCGGCGATGAGGGGCCGCTTGGTGAGGTTATCGCCGAACTCGCCGGCCTGATGTCTGAAGAACTCGTCCCATCCGGGCTGATATCCGCCGCCCTGAACGATGTCGCCGGGCATGACGACAAAATCAGGATCTCGGCTGTCGACGAGGCTCAGGTTTCGAGTGAACCCTTCGGATTCGGTGAGCGGGTACCGCAGTACGGTGGCGCCGTTGAGGCCTTGAGTGCCAAACTTGGTCGCGAAGGCGCTACTGAGAGCCGGGCGGTTCGCCGCGCCGGCGCCGGGTGCCCACTGGGTGCGATTGTTGCGGGCGGCGGGTTCGATTTCACTGTCGGCCATCGCGACAAACCGGACGCTCTGCCAGTTGCTGGCCGAGGGTGCAGTGCGGAAGGGGCGGGTAAAGGTCTGATTGCCCTGCGTGACCGTGTAGTTGTAGGTCTGTCCGGCCTGAAGCGAGCGGACGTCAACCGAGTGCTTGTAGTTGTTGTCACGCGTTCCCGCTCCGCCGACGAGCCACGAACCCTGGGTGAGCGGCAGGAGGAGCTGCGCGTCTTCACCGGTTGTGTAGTCCAGAACGATTTCACGCGTAGGCGTGCTGTTGACCGTCAGCGGGGACGAGAGCCCCGGGCCGGTGATGCTGATCGAGCCGGGGGTATTGGTGGTGGTGAACCAGTTGAAGAGCATCCCGTTGGTGGAGGGCTGCTGGAGGTAGGGGTTGACGCGAAACTGTGCGAAGGCGGGCGTGGCGATCGCGGCGAGAAGCGAAGCGGCGACGAAGACGGCCTTGTTCGGTAATGTGCGACGCATGCGAGAATCTCCAGGAAATGACATTGATTCATGGCACTCCGACGAAGTGGTCGGCGTGTCGATGTAGACGATAAAGTCGACGCGACCGACTTATGTTCCAGTCTGGTAAATCTTTGGTTAATTTTTTGATAAGCCACCAGTCACAAGCGTCGTCTAAACAATTTGCTGACTCTTACATTTCGGTCGGTTGCAAAATCCTGACTGGCGTTTTTGTAAGGTCGCATGATCCAAAATTTACAATGACGGACATGTGGTGCGGCGTTTAAAATGCCGACCGCTGCTGCCGCTTATTCGTGCCAAATTTTGTGCCAAATTTTAAAACCCACGGCTGGCCCGTCCGTAGGACATCCACCAGTTTATTTTGCGCAATCGGTCAATGGCTAAGCGAGGCATAGTCGCAATGTCCTGCCGGACGGGCCCGAAGCGCATCCGCATTTTGAACTCTTCACCACGATTTGCGGAAACCGCTTACCAGCGTGTGCGGCTTGTTCAAATTCGTCTGCAATCACACGCTGCTCGACCACGAACGTTTTGAAGTTGACTGAAGTGTTGCGAACCCGCTTATTTCGCGCGCGGCTCATTTAAATACGAATGCACCAATAGAGAATTAGCCGCAGCATTTAGAGTGGCCAATTCCATTCACGCGGGCAGATGGTCGACCGACATGATCGATTTCTCTGACCGATTACCGTCAGGCCGGAGTGTCACGTTCTGTGATTCGATCATCAATCGAATCACGTCGTGTTCTAACGTGATAAATTCCACCTCCAGCACCTCGTAAGGCGCGCTCCATCTGCTGCACACCACGCCCACCGAGCCGCGGCAAACAGGCGTTTCAGGGATGTCAACTAATACAATGACACGATCGTCGATATCAGGATGTCTCATCATGGCCTCCTAGCCTTATGCGTGAGTAGCCGGCCGAAGCGATCGCCCCGGCCGAGTAAAATTACCTCGCACCATAGACACTCGCGGTCGCGATGTTTGACGCAGTAAAAAATTGCGGCATCTCACGACACGCCTATCTCTTAGCGCCTAATCCTCTACGCCTCTTTCTAAGCGCCTATTCCTAAACGCCTATTTTTTCGCGCGAATCTTACATTGACGAAATTTTCGTCCGAAGACACCGGATGCAGATCAGGGCCTGCCTGATCATGCATGCATTTTTCCCTCAACGCGGGCCTCGCCCGATTCAACCCTCTCCGTATATAAGATTACCATCGCACACGGCAGACACAACCCTATTTTGACGTCGATTTTCAGGTTTAACATTCGCCCGCATGTCGCACCGCACCGTCGAATCTCCAGACCTCCCGCAAGGACAGAAATCCCTTTTGCCGCTCACGCGGATTCGCGCATCGCTTCTCAAATTTTACGACCGGCACAAACGCGATCTTCCCTGGCGCACCTCGACAGGTCGGCCGCCGGCGTATCACGTGCTTGTCAGCGAACTGATGCTGCAGCAAACGCAGGTCGTCACAGTCATTGCGTACTTCAACCGCTTCATCGCCGCCTTCGCGACACTGACCGACCTCGCCCGCGCCGACGAGCAGCAAGTCTTACGATTGTGGCAAGGCCTGGGTTATTACTCGCGAGCGCGAAACCTTCATCGATGTGCGAAGGCGATCGTCGTGGACCATGCGGGCGTGATTCCAAGCGACGTCGCAACCTTGCTGACCTTGCCCGGCATCGGTCCGTACACGGCCGGGGCGATCGCGTCGATCGCGTTCGACAAACCCGCGGCGATCGTGGACGGCAACGTGATGCGCGTCATCTCAAGGCTGGATGCGTTGACCGCCGACCCTCGCCAAAAACCGGCGTCTCTTCGCATATGGGCACGCGCGGGCGAACTGGTGCCGCAAGACCGCGCGGGCGACTTCAACAGCGCTTTGATGGAACTCGGCGCGACGATCTGCACGCCCAAAAGCCCCAAGTGCCTGGTGTGCCCTGTTCAGCAAGAGTGCAAGGCGCTGGCTGAAGGCATCGTCGATCAGATTCCGCCGCCCAAGGTGCGGAAGGACAAACGCGTCGAGAAGCGTGACGTGTTGTGCATCTCGCAGACGGCCCATGGCGTGACGCGGTGGCTGGTCGAGCAGCGACCCTCCAAAGGTCGATGGGCGGGGATGTGGCAGTTCGTCACCCGCGACGCGGCCGACCGTCCTCACATTGATTCGCTACACATCACGCACCTGGGCCAAATCACGCACGAGCTGACCCACAGGTCATACGAGTTCGACGTCTGGCGGGTGATGTGCGACGGCGCGGAAACGTCCTTGCCGACGAGTGCGATTTCGTGCACGCGATGGGCGAGTGCGAGCGACCTCGATGCCCTGCCGATGCCGCGGCCGCATGTGAGAATTCGTGAGTTGATCGGTATCTAAAAAGAGTGGGAAACAGGTCGGCCGAATGCGAGAATTTCTCGACTCCGATTCCGGACCGTCCGTCAGGACATCTTCGTTTATGACAATAGAAGGAGATTGGCTTGCCAGCCGGGCCAGAGGTCTGCGTTCTCAGGAAGTCACAATTTTTGTTCAAACACTTCGTATGTGGTTGCGACCTGATCACCAGGGATTTGTCACACTTCAAATTGCGGATGATTCTGAAACGATAAATGTACAGGTCGGAGACCCGTACCACCATTGGAAAATCGGTGGCGCTGCGTGTCCTAAAAATCGAGTTGCGAAAGAGCATAAAAGTCATTAGGGCTTCTGCTCTAGCACCGCCGCGATCTTCGCCTGATGTCGATCCAGAGCGTCGCTGAAATGCCTCAGCAGCATGGCGGCCGAGTTCGAGGTCGATGCGTCCTGATCGGCCAAGTCGTCTCGAAGCACGGCAGTCAGCAGCGGCCGCACCACATCAAGCCTGGCGACGGCACCGGGCTTGAACTTCGCCACCGCCGACGGATCCGTCTGCTTGGCTCGAAGGACAATGCCCTCACTGTCGAGATAAGCCAGCTTCGATAGCGGCAATTTTCCGGGTGGAAGATCACTGACTCGAGGTCCGTAACCGCCGCTCGAACTTTCGACATCCGAATCGACCCAATCCAATCACAATTGAAAGAGCAAGCAACGATGTTCGGACGACTCGTTTGGCCATTTCAGAAGATTATCAAGGCATTACTCATTTGAACACTGGCTCGAGTGGAATGAGCACATCGAGCGTCGTGGGCATGGCCGCAAGTCGATCGCCCGCCTCCAGCACCGCTTTGGTGTGGGGCAGGGAAAAGTGGTTGACCAGCGCATCAAAGTTTTTCCACCGTTCGTAGAGAACGAGTCGATCCGGGTTGGCCGGGTCGTGTGAGAAATCGTACTGAAGGCAGCCCGGCTCTTTGCGGCTTTCCCTGGCCGCGACATCGCGTGCCGGCGCGAAATCCGCCAGCGTGCCCGGACGAAGCGTGTTGACCACCAAAAGCACGAACGGCAATTGCGGATTCGGCAATTTCGAACGAATCATGAGCAGTGCCGGATGAAGATCTGCTGCGGGATGAAGTTCAGACATTTTTGTGTGTTCCTGCGATGGAGTTTGGACAGATCATTGCCGTTTGAGGCGAGAAAGAGCATGGCGGCCTGGTGAGGAATAACATAACCGCAATGGTTTGCGATCCGTAACACTACAGCCGAATGCAGACCCAATTAAACGAACCGCGCAAATGAGTAAACGGTTTCTGTGAATCGCCGTGAAGAGTTCAAAATGCGGATGTGCGTCTGGCGCATCTGGCCCGTCCGGCAGGACAATGCGTTGCTCCACGAGTGGAAGGCTCTTTACGGAAATTCAGAAGGAAGATGTCCTGCTGGACGGGCCAGAAATGCGTTTAGGACGTCGCGTCTTCGAGTCGTGATATGCGTTCAATGACTTTTGAGTGTCATCGAGGATTTCGATCGCTTCTGCAACAGACTAAAGTGTTACCGCGATTCTAAGTCTCACGTTCGAACACCGTCATGTTGCGAATCAGGTAGTCGGCCGGCAAATTCTGCTCCTTGAGCGATGCGGCAATCGCGTCACTTTTGTGTGCATCAAATCGCATGCCCTCACGCTCAAATCGCTCGATCCAGTACGACCTGGGCTGTTCATTAATATGCCCCGTTCCGCCCTGATCGGTCTGGGCTGCGGTGAAGACGACCAAGCTCGCCCTGGACGCGAGAAACTTCACCAACGCCAGGCCAAGTTCGGGCGTCAAATGCTCCGCGACCTCGAAGCAAATCGCCAGGTCATACATGTCTGCAACTTCTGCAGGCGGCTTCTGGCTCAAGTCGAATGGTCGACAATCCACACCTTGTTTTTGTGCCAATCGCCTGCCCTTGGGGCTGTGTTCACATGCGACGACTAACAAACCCAACCGCTTGAGTTCCGCGGAAAATACACCAGTGCCGGCCCCCACATCAAGACAGGACTTTGCGCCGGGAAAGTGCTGCCGAAGAACCCATGCCATGACCGGCGCATTACGAAGCCCGTCGCGGTGAAAGCTCATGAACTGGATCGGGTTATAAATGAGCCAATGCCAGCCCAATTTCTCGCCCAACATGGAGAGACGCCTGCCAGCACCGACCGTCGCATACTCCGTCCAAGTCGAGTCGGCGGGCTTCATAAACGCACTGTATCGCCGCGCGAGATCGGATCAAACGACGCTGAGCCAGATCTCACGCGGGTCCAGACAAGGGCGTGCCTAAGAAAAGTTGAAGATGCAGAGATCGGGAACGACCCGGTATTGAAATCTTATTGTCGTATGCGATCTTGCCGATACGCTCTATAGACGAGTGCGCATATCGAACCCGACAATTTCCACGCCAGATGTTTCATTGGCCGATAGTTCAACGCCCGACATCTCATTAATTGTCCCGGCACTCAACGAAGCGCTGAACTTGCCGGAACTCGCGAGGCAGGTGCAGCTCGCGTTGGCAAGCAGGTCGTATGAGCTTCTCATCGTGGACGACAACAGCAAGGACGCGACGCCGCAGGTTTGTGCTGACCTGAGCAAAACGTATCCGCTTCGTCTCATCGTCCGCACGATTCCGAAGGACGGTCTGGGTGGTGCGGTGCTGCACGGCATCCACGAAGCTCGCGGCCGAACGCTGGTGGTGATGGACGCCGACCTCCAACACCCGCCCGCCAAGCTTCCCGAACTCATCGCCCCGCTCGAAGCGATTAGTCCTTCAGAACGCGCGGAGTTCACACTCGGCTCGCGCTACGTGCCGGGCGGAAGCACGGGCGAAAAATGGGGCTGGTTCAGGCAAATCAATTCACGCGTCGCGACATGGCTCGCCAGACCGTTCGCCGGCCAAACCACTGACCCGATGAGCGGCTTCTTCGGCCTGCGTCGAGACGTGTTTGAGCGCGCAGAAAAACTCACCCCGCTGGGCTACAAAATCGGGCTCGAGCTCATGTGCAAGTGCCGCGTCGACAACGTGCGGGAAATTCCCATTCACTTCGCAGAGCGGACCGCGGGCGAATCAAAGATGAACCTCAAAGAACAGGTTCGCTACCTCGAACACCTTTCGCGGCTCTACGACTTCACCTATCCCAGGCTCACACCCATCAGCAAATTTCTGGTCGTCATGGTGCTGTCGTGGTTCGTTTCACTAAGCGTCGCGATCGCCCTTCGCGCAGGCGGACTTAGCCTGATGAGTTCGGTCACGTTAAGCTATCTCGCGGCGATTCTGGTGACGGCCGTTTTCCACGCACGCTACGTCCGCACGCAGCGTGAATTCCTGTTTCGCCAGACGCCTTGGCGCGATTTCGTCTTCGTCTCGGCCGTCGAGTTTTTGGTGTGCGGCGCGACGACGTGGTTCCTGGCGAGTGAACTGAAAGATCCGCGAATGTGGAACGTTTTCCCGATCGCCTACGCTGCGGCCGTGCTCGTGCGATATGTGCTTCGCAAGGAATTTCTGTTCGACGTCCGCGGCCTGCGACACGAACCCCGCGCTCAGGAAATGAAGAAGCTCCAGGAACGCGGACGGCTCTAAAGAGGCGTTCGAAATCGAATCGCTTTAAGAGCAGATGTTCTAGTGCACCGTCGACCCGAGAAATTTGAATCAATTCTGATGTCTTTAGAGTCACGCGCATTCAATCCCGTGTAGCCTCCAGCTAGCTGACGCTTTGACGGACTGAACCGCACATCAAGCGCCAGCAAGCTGGCGGCTACGCATTGGAACGCGACGCCTTTTCCGTTGGTCCCACCATCGGTTCAAAGTCAGGAAGCGTTAACCGACCTTCGCGCCGTGCATCGCGCCCTCAGCACCGATCAGCAGCTTGCTGCCGGGCTCGAAGTGAGGCTTCTTTAGTAGCGCAAGCCCGATCGCGCGGTTGCTCTGCGCGGGCGAAGGCGCGCTGCTCGTGACCACTCCGATCTGCGTCTGACTGTTTTCGGGTTGGCCCGTCTCTTCGAACACCTGCGCACCGGCGATGGGAAGCTCTTCGCCCTGCATGACAAAGGGGACGATTTTGCGTGCGAGTTGCCCGCGCGAGTACATCCGTGCGACGACTTCCTGCCCGAGATAGCAGCCTTTGGTGAAGCTGACATTGCGATGCGCGAGCCCGGTCTCGGCGGGAAGGAGATAGGCCGAGGTCGGAAGTACGCCAGCGGTGCCAGCGGTGTCGGGCGCATCGGCCGTCGCCGTTTTTCCAGGAATCGCGGGCGGAGCGGGTTCGAAGTCGATGCCCAGAATCGGCCTGCCCGCTTCGATCCGCACGACGTTGAAGGCGTTCCATCCGACGCGCCTGAGCGCACGCCTGCCGATGGAAACTTCCTGGCCGAAAGTTTCGATGAGTCGTTTGATGACGTCGCTCAGCGTGTCGCGAGGAATGATCACGCCGACGACGATGAGGTCGTTCAGGTCGTCACGCCATAAGCACGCGCTACCGACGTTGGTGCAAGTCATCGGCGTCGTCAGCACATCACAGGAGAAGGCAATAGAAGCGAGCGTCGCAGCACCGGGGCCGACGAGCCAGAGCTGGGCAAGTTCGGTCGATTTTTCAGTCGACTTGTCAGTCGACCGATCCACGAACTTCACCTTTTCCGAGAAGTGATATTTCTCGAAAAGCGTCGCCAGCAACGGCACGTGATGCGCGGCCGTTTCGAGCAGCGTCGTTTCGGAATCGCGTTCGATCAGATTCACCTCACACGCGACTCTGCCCTTGTGATTGAGCAGAAACGCGCCGCGCACCATGCCCGGGCGAAGCTGCGTGTCATTGGATAGCAGGTTGCCGAGAAACTTGTGACGGTCGATGCCGGTGATTTCGAGAACGCCGCGGTGGGCCGCATCGAACAGACCCGCGGCCTTGTGCATGGCCGCGTATTCGCTTCCGACCTCGCCGAAGTTGAGCGCGATGGACTTGCCGCAGAATTCGCCCATTTCTGGCGTGAATTCATGTGCTTCATCCGACGAAGATACAGGTGACGATTCGGGTGACGATTCGGGCGTGAGATCGGGAGAGTTCATCATTCGACGATAGCACAGGCGCGCTCGTGAGGCAGGCCGCGGCGAGTGTGCCGACTGAGAATTTCTCGTATTTGCCAGAAAGGCGAAATCTGTTATTCTTTGAGGTTCGCGATTCTGGACAATTGCGCAAGCACTTGCCGGGCGGTCGTTCCGCCCCACTTCCGGATCACGACTTCGATGGTGCGGGCCTGCTGTGAAAGCGGGATCTCACCTGTCTAGTCTACAGGCCGTATTGAACACGGGTTCAAGCAGCCAGACGCAACTCAAAGTTTTTTCTCATGGTCGATTATAACCTTCTCTACAACCTGGGCGACGCCGAAGCTGAAGCCAACGCAATGGTGGCTGATGCATTCGGCGAGGACATGGATCTCGCCTCACTCGTGCCTATGGAAGAGGCACAGGATTTCTCGGTCGGCAAAATTGTCCGGGGCAAAGTGACCGGCAAAGTGGGCGATGATTTCATTGTCGAGCTCGGGCTCAAGAGCGAAGGCATTCTGGACAAGAGCGAGTTCGACGAACCTGAAAACATCAAGATCGGGCACGAAGTTCAGGTTCTGCTTGAAGATACGGAAATGGACAGCGGGCTGGTGAAAATCAGCAAGCGCAAGGCCGACCGCATCATCAACTGGGACAACATCATGAACACCAAGAAGGAAGGCGATCCGGTGTTCGGGAAGGTGATGAAGAAGATCAAGGGCGGGCTCTTGGTGGACATCGGCGTGCCGGTGTTCCTGCCCGCATCGCAGGTGGATATTCGCCGCCCGGGCGAGATCAGCGACTGGATCGGCCGGAGCATTGATGCGGTGATTCTCAAGATCGACGAAGAGCGTCGCAACATTGTCATCTCTCGCCGCAAGATGATCGAACAGCAGCGTGAAGAGCTTAAGCGTCGCACGATGGAAACGTTGATCGTCGGCTCGGTCATGAAGGGCACAGTCAAGAACGTCGCCGATTTCGGCGCGTTCATCGATCTGGGCGGCATCGACGGCCTGCTTCACATCACCGACATGTCCTGGGGCCGCATCAACCATCCGAACGAGATGGTGAAGATCGACCAGGAAATCGAAGTCATGGTGCTGCAGGTCGACAAGGACAAGGAAAAGATCGCCTTGGGTCTGAAGCAAAAAGAATCCAGCCCGTGGGAAAACATCGAGAGCAAATACCCCGTCGGCAGCACGCACGAGGGCGAGGCCGTCAACATTATGTCGTACGGCGTGTTCGCCAAGCTCGAGTCGGGCGTCGAAGGATTGGTTCACATCTCCGAAATGTCCTGGACCAAGCGCATCAACCACCCGAGTGAGATGGTCAGCCAAGGCCAGAAGATTCAGGTCAAGGTCCTTGAAATCAATAAGGACAAGCAGGAAATTTCGCTCGGCATGAAGCAGGTCGGCGAGAACCCCTGGGACCGCGTGGCAGAGAAGTATCCGCCCGGCTCGGTCGTCGAGGGCAAGGTCCGCAACATCGCCAACTACGGCGCGTTCGTCGAAATCGAAGAAGGCGTCGACGGCCTGCTCCACGTCAGCGATCTGTCCTGGACCAAGAAGGTCGGCCATCCTTCTGAACTGCTCAAGAAGGGCGACACCGTTCGCTCGGTCGTCCTCTCAGTCGATCAGGAAAAGCAGCGGATCGCACTGGGTATGAAGCAACTCAGCGAAGACCCGTGGCTCAACGCAATCCCCGGCGCGTACCGCCCGGGCATGGTCGTGCGTGGCGTGGTCACCAAGCTCGCGAACTTCGGCGTGTTCGTCGAACTCGAAGAGGGCCTGGAAGGTCTGCTGCACGTCTCGGAAATCAGCGACCAAAAGGTCGAGAAGCCCGAAGACCTGCTCAAGCAGGGCCAGGAACTCGAGGTCAAGATCCTTCGCGTCGATCTCGACGAACGAAAGATCGGCCTGTCGCTCAAACGCGCCAAGTGGGCCCAGGAAGAAGAAAAACGCGAGGAAGACCGCAAGGAACGCTCGAGCAAGCGCGGCCTGCGCGGCGGCCTGGAATAAACCCGCCCTTCCATCTCACCCCAAACCTTCCGCACCCGGATCGCACCCGCGACCCGGGTGCTTTTCTACACTGATCTCTCCCTATTTGATGTGCCCATTGCTTTGAGATTCATTGGGCTAAGCCTGTCGCCTAAACCGCAATCAGCTTCGAGGCCTGCCAACAACCAACGTGCCGATAAAATTAATCTCAAAATTTAGATGCTATAACTTCCCTTGACGAACCGGCCTGGGGTGTGCTCTAATACCACACCAACTCCGTTTTCCGTATGTCGGCCTTCATTCATTTCCCCCGGGCCGAAGAAATCATATCCAGCGTCAATCGATTTATTCGATCGTCTGTCCTTTTTTTGAGGTCATTTATGAGTTTTTCACAATCTTTACGGTCTCGCGCGCAGTCTGTCAAGGCGTTCACACTCGTGGAACTTCTGGTGGTCATCGGCATCATCGCCGTGCTCATCAGCATTCTGCTTCCATCGCTTAATGCCGCGCGTCGATCCGCGCAGGCGGTCAAGTGCATGTCCAATTTGAAGCAGATTTTTGTCGCCTCAGAGTTTTACGCCAACGACTCTGCCAGCGCATATCCGATGTCCCAAATGCAGATCGCTGCCGGGTCTGTCTACAACCTTAACGGCCAGAACTTCCCCGTTTCCGGTACACCACCGTACTGGATTAACTTTCTTGCCAGGTACGTCACCAAAACCAAGCTGGGTACCACCTCGACCACCAACGATGAGGCAGCTCAAGCGCACAATACGATTCTGTGGGGCTGTCCTTCCTGGGCCGGGTACACCTCTTCCGCCCTGGGTGGACTCAACCGCGTGCAGACCGGCTATGGCATGAACATGTGGGGGGCTGCTTACAAGGGTTATCCCGTCGCGCCGCAAAACTTTCCGCTCGAAAGCGAACGTCATTTCATCACCAACTGGGCACCGGGCCGTACGGGCATGGTCTTTGGCACGACCGGGACGGCCAATACGGCGACACAGTTCGGCGGTAACTGGCTCAAGCGTAAGCAGTTCGGTCGCAACGGTGCGGAAAAGGCCTACATCGGCGACAGCCGTTTCTGGCTCCTCGAATCCAACCCCGCACCACTCGACGGCTCGATTCCCGCTCAGCCCAACATCAATAACTCTGTCACCTACACCGCCGGCATCCCGGGCCAGACGACCGCTGACATCTATCGTCACGGCAAATACCCGGGGGCAGGAACTGTCGCGGGAACACTCTCCCCACAAGGCGGCAAGATCACCTACAACATGTCCTTCTGCGACGGCCACGCCGAAACGCTCGTGCAGGCACGCGACGCCTACCTCTACACCCGCATGAAATACCCGGGATGAGTTGTCTTGAATGATTTTTTTTTCACAACAAAACGTGAAAGATACACAGCCCCGCCCGAATCAATCGGGCGGGGCTTTTCATGGGAAGCTTTGCATCCCGGCGGCGTCTTCTGAATTGAGGCGCAACTGGTAATGATCCACTTGTTGGGTGAACGTCGCCCACAACGCCCACATCGCGATGGAAGATCTATCGGGCCGGACTTGTAACTGCCCGTCGATTGACTCCGTTGCTTACCCGCGAGGCTCAGGCGCAATCGACTCGGGCGGGAAAAGAGCGAATCTAATGGCCGCGCATCAAAAGGCCGGTCGGAGAGGTCATCAGAAAATAGTCGGGAAAATCTTCGGCGGATTTTCTTGATTTTTATGTAGCGAATTAGCCGATTTTGTGCTCTAATACAAAACCAACCTGCGTTTCCCTTGTGCCGGCCCCTCCCTCACTCTCCGCCCTCATTCCCCGGGCCGAAGAAACCATACCCCGCGTCACTCGATTTGTTCGATCGCCTGTCCTTTTTTTTGAGGAAATTTATGAGCTTTTCACAATCTTCACGGTCTCGCTCGCGTTCCTCCAAAGCGTTTACGCTTGTGGAGCTTCTTGTCGTCATCGGAATTATCGCGCTACTGATAGGAATTTTGCTGCCCGCGCTTAACCGCGCCAGGGAAGCGTCGCGCGTCGTCGCTTGTCTCTCAAACTCGAGACAGCTTTCGGACGCCTCGCGATTATACGCGACGGAAAACAAGGATGCGCTCCCGATCGGGATTGTCGGTGGTTGGAGTACTCCCGACGGAATCGGCGGTGCTCCATCATTCCCACAATTCGCGTTCAACTACGTCGCCAACTGGAACAACGCCAACGGCACACGTATTACTGCTTTGGGTTTATTGGCCCAGAATAAGCTCATGCGCGACGGAAAAGTCTTCTACTGTCCGAGCGAAACCGACCCTCAGCTTTCGTTTGATAGTCGTACCGCGCCGTTGAACCCCTGGCCCTTTGCCTCGCTCTTTACTCCAGGGGCAATTCCTGATCGACCGCTTCGCGAATTTGGGGTCGCCGGTGTCACGAGTCACACACGTATCGGTTATGGTGTTCGCCCGATGGCCGTCTTTCCTGCCATTACCAGCCTTACGGCATCAGGCGGGCTGCCGGGGCAGAACCCGGGCGCAGCGATGCCCGGAATCACCGAAGGCATCTACAGCAGTGCGGGAATTACACCAGCGCAGGTTCAGCGAAGATTTCCCACGTTCGCCAAGTTGAAGAACAAAGCAATCATCATGGACATCACCCGCGGCAGGTTTGATGTGGATCGTCGTCACAGGCGCATGATCAACGTCGGATACGCAAACGGATCCGGGCAAACCGTCGCACTGAAGGAATTAGAGATTTGCCAGAACTCTGCCGGCACCACCCTGCTGAGTCGCAATGGTACTACCGCCTTTGGCTCTGATTGGGCCACCAACAGCATCTACCTCGACGGCCTAGCGTCGACCACCAACGACCGCAGTCTGTGGATCACCATGGATCGTCGATCTAACTAAGCCTCGTTGTTGCACAGATAATCTCAGCCCCGCCCGGATCATCCGGGCGGGGCTTCTCGTTGGAAGCTTTCCCTCCCGGCGGCGTCCTTTGGGTTCCGGTGCGTCCGACAATCAGGTCCGGTTACCTCAGGCCTTGTTCAATCAGGCACGTCCGGTAATGATGTTCACATAGTGGGGGATAATCGCCTCCAAAGCGAGGAAACAACGTTCGGGCCGGTCTGATGATCGTCCGCAAGTCGTTTCCGTCGCTTACCCGCAAGGCCTACGGATGGGCCAGAGAAAAGGGCGAATCAATAGACCACCTGAAGAAGATCTCATTAATCTTCGGTTGTTACTTGATTTTTCCGCAGCGAACCAGTCAAGCGGGTCGATAAGAAGAGCTACAGGAATCGCATGCATCTGCCACAAGGGAATTTCTCATCCGCTGACCTCACTTTGCCATCAGGCGAGACGTCCGCACAGGCGGCCGCGACGCCGGTTACTCGCTTGGCACCGATCATGCCAAGGCGATTATTGCCCGTGGTGAAGGTGATGGACCTTGAGATTCACGCCGTCACTGAGCACGAGGCCATCGCGTTTGTTCTCGAAGAGCTCGCCGCCGGCCGCGGAGGAACGACCATCACGCCGAATCTGGATCACCTCAGGCGTTACATGCGTGATGTGATGTTCAAAAATCTCGTCGCCGAGGCGGATCTGGTCGTGCCCGACGGCATGCCGCTTTTGTGGGCGGCGAAGGTGAAGGGAACGCCGCTTCCGCAGCGCGTGGCGGGGAGCGATCTGATTTTGTCGATGTCAAAGGCGGCGGCGAGTGCGGGACGATCGATTTATCTGCTCGGCGGCGCGGCAGGTACGGCCGAGGGTGCTGCGGATGTGTTGCGACAGAAATATCCCGACATTCAAATCTCCGGCTACTACTGTCCGCCGCTGGGCTTTGAAAACAGTCCCCCGGAAATGGCGAAGATGCTCAGCCACCTCGAGGCGGCCAGACCCGACATCATCTATGTCGCACTGGGCTCGCCCAAGCAGGAGATGCTGATTGACCGTATTCGAGCGCACCTTCCGCGCGCGTGGTGGGTGGGCGTGGGCGTGTCGTTCTCATTCTTGACCGGCCACGTGAAGCGTGCGCCCAGATGGATTCAAAGACTCGGGATCGAGTGGGTTCACCGAATGTTCCAGGAGCCGGGCCGACTCGTGAAGCGGTATCTGATGGAGGGCATTCCGTTCGGCTGTTTGATGATGGCCGATGCGGTGTGGCAGCGGACGCTTCGCACGACGGGGATGAATGTCGGCACGGCCGGTCGCACGAGTCGCAGGACGATACATACGTTTGGTTCCAATACGATGTCTGGAGAGTTGTCAAACATCGCAAGCGGCATGATGGATAATGGAACAAGTCGTGCTGGAGATGAATTCGTAGCGGCGCGCGTGCCCGGATATGCCTCGGCAGTCGCGTTCGATGAGTTTGGATACCAGTTGGGTAATAACCCCCCGGAAATCGCAGCATCTGACCCACAAAATCATCGGATTGATCCTGACAGTCTGAGCGGCGGCGGACAACTTGAAAGTGCGAATAAGGTGAAACAGTCGGCCTGGCCCGGCCCGATGCGACTGGTCCGCGATGCAGACTCCGCAAGTCCGATTGCCGCCCTCCCGCGACTGCGTTCCATGGTCCTGCTCGGTGGGCAGGTTCGCGCGTCGCAGTTCGTTCAATCCATCGGCCGATCTGTTTTGGATTTGCCCGTGAATGAAAACAACGATTCGCTTCTGAATCACTGGCTGGGCGCGATTCGCGATCTGGCAAAGTTTGCCAATCTTGAAAATTTGCCGACGCAATTGCTGCTGTCGGCCGGGCAGGAAAGGCCCGTCTCGCAATTGCCTGTTGATCGCGTGAATCTGGTCATCAGCGACGACAAGGCGGCCTATCGCGGCACGGCCGGCGTTCTGCGGGATTTATGCAAAAATTACGACGACAACGACTGGGTGTTGGTCGCAAACGCGGGACAACTCTTGATGGAGCCGCTTTCGGTTCTCGCCGCCGCTTTGGCGCACAAGAGGGCGGACGTGGCGCTGATCAATCACATCGACGGGACGCCGTCGGGTTTGATGCTCGTGAGATGTGCGGCGTTACGTGTCATCAAGCCCATCGGATACGTCGATATGAAAGAGCAGGGCCTGGCACAAATCGCAAAGCAGTTCGAAGTCCGCGTGCTGCACTGCCGCCGGCCGACGGGATTGTCCATCCGCTCTGCGACGGACTACATCGCGGCGCTGCGTCAGTTCGCACGGGGCGGCAGGCGCGACAGGCGTCACGCGGTCGATCCACTCGCGGAAGATTTCACCCGTTCATTCGCGATCATTGAGCCGGGCGCGGGTGTCGATCCTGATGCGTACATCCACGACGCCGTCATCCTCAAGGGCGCGCGCGTTGAATCCGCGGCGGCGGTCGTCAGGTCGATCATCGCACCGGGCACCGCGGGCGCTAACGCGGGCGTAAGTATCGGCGTCGTACGGCGCGGCTGGCGCGTCGTCGATCAGGTCGCGACGCAGGGTGATCAGCCGTTCAAAGGCCGCGAGAACGTCGCCAGAAAATCACCTGAAAACGTGGTCGGTAAAGTCGCCTGAAGTGAACACCATCCCGCCCACAATTTCACCGCCACCTTCGGCTTCAATCACCGACGAACCACAGCCCTCTCGTGAGAAATCAGTGGCCGACAGGCCACCCGAACGGATCAGGCAACCTTTCGAGCGACTCGCACGCCCGGTGACCGATCGCGTTCGGCCGGTCCATCTAATGCTGGCGGTGGTATTGGTCGCGCTGGCGATCTGGGTCACGCGCGAGCCGTGGCGGGAGATTTACGAACTCGCGACGACCAATGCCGAGTACGGACACATTCTGCTCGTGCCCGCGATCGCCGCGTTTTTGGTTTACGTTCGCAGGCTAAGGCTCAGACACTTTCGCGTCACCGGGCGTGGTCTTGGCGCGATTTTGGTCATCGTCGGCTGGGCCATGACCGCCAACGGCTATAAGTACGATATCCAAACCGCCTGGTACGGCGGGGCGATCGCAGTCGCACTGGGCGGGCTGGTCACTGCACTGGGCAAGAACGCCATCTTCAGCTTCATGCCCGCGACGCTCGTGCTCGGATTCCTGGTCCCCGTGCCTCAGACGATTCGCCTGGCAATAGCGCAGCCGCTTCAGGAATGGACGGCGTGGATCGCGAACTTCCTTTTGGATCTCGTCGGCGTCGCAACCCAACTGACGGGCGCGACGCTTTCGATCAACGGGCAGTTGGTCAGAGTGGCCGAGGCGTGCAACGGCATGCGAATCGTGTTTCCGCTCATCCTCATTGCGTACGCATTCAGCTTCGGCTTGCCGCTTCGAAATCGCGTGAGGCTCATCCTGATTATCGCAAGCCCGCTGGTGGCCTTGCTGTGTAATGTCATTCGCACCCTGCCGACGGTGTATCTCTTCGGGCACGACGCGACCCTGGGCAGACAGTTTCACGACATCAGCGGCTGGGCGATGCTCCCGATCGCATTTGTCATACTGATGCTGATCATCAAGACGATGCGCTGGGCGATGTTGCCGATCGAACGCTACTCCCTGGCCGGGCAAGGCAGGTAGGCGAAATACTAAAATTTCAAACCCAACAACTCGTGACACGGATTCGAAAAATCCTCCGCAACTTCTTCTGGCCGACGGCGACACTGTCGCTGCTGGGCGCTATGGCTTGGAGCCAGAGTACACTGCCGCACCGAGAAGAGTTCGACGAATTTCACACGGGCGCGAAGGCAGCGGTATTGGCGATCCCACTTGAGTTTGGGAACTACGTGGGCAAGGAGGTCGCTCTCCCTGAGCCCGACTTGCAACTGCTTCGCCCGAACGTCGTGCGTAACATCAGCTTTCACGACATGGCCCCGCCAGGCCGCGGGGGAGGCAGGGGCGGTTCATGGGGCGGAATACGGGCCGACAATCCGCCCGTAACATTGACGATTGTCCAATGCAGGCGAATCGAGGATATGATCGGCCACTACCCGCCGATCTGCTATCCTGCGTTCGGCGACGAAGAGATAGGCCGCGAAGAGCGGATGTGGAACGTCAAAGGGCAGTCCGTGAGAGGAACCGAATACCGATTCAGCGGAATGACGCAGGACCGCCAACCCTACACGCGAATCGTCTACAATTTCATGGTCGTTCCCGGTAAAGGGTTCGTCCGCGATATGGACGGTCTTTCCAAAGCAAACAACGAACTGTCGAGACGGTTCTACGGCGCCGCCCAGTTCCAGATCATCTTCGCCGCCATGCCCGGGTCAGAGCTCTCAAAGCAGCATCGAGACACAATCTTTACTCAGGTGATTCAGCAGGCGATGCCCGCAATCACCACGCTCAGCACCGACCGCACTGGAAAAACGTCCGATATCGCGATTCGCGCGGTTCGCCAGCAAATGGAAGATAAGACGGTCGCCACCTCGGTCGATGAATAGACTGACAAAGATCGCCCAACGCAACCAGCACAACGCCTTTCGCACAACGCCTTTCGCACAACGCCTCGGAGCACGCACATGAGTAACGAACTCGTCAGACATCAACCCCATTCTCAGACGGTCTCGCCGCAACAACTCGCATTCCCTTCGCAAGACCCCTGGGGCACGCCTCAGATGACGCCCAACGCTCCCCCTTCGGGCAGTGACAGCAACCCGGTGAAAATGCTCCACCGCTCACTGCGAGGCCGCTACCCGCTGGCGATCACGCTCGGGCTTGCCGGCGCGAGCCTTGGCGCAATTCTGGGCTGGACGAGCCAGGGCCAGACCTACCGGGCCATGGCATCTGTTCAATTCGACGGAAGTTATGTTGTTGACCCGATCGGCGGCGGGCGACAGACCACGCCGTTCTTTAATCAGCGCCTTAGCTCTGAAGCGACCAAATTCGTTTCAGACCGCACTGTTGAGACCGCAATCACTTCATCCAAGTGGCAAGCCGAGGGCGACCTGAAAGACCTCAGCGACACAAATATCCGCGAGTTTACCTCTCGCATCGGCGCCGCCGTTGCCACCGGCGCATCGCACATCGTCATTACATTTGAGCACGCCAACCCCAAGGTCGCCGTCGTCGGCGTAAATGCGATTGTCGATGCGTACGTCCAGAATTTCCGCGCTACCAACAGCGAAACGGTGAACGAAGAGGTGGAGAAGACGCGTAAAACGTTAAAAGAAACCGAACGAAAGCGAGACCAGCTCAACGAAGATATCGCCAGGATCAACAACGAGCTTCGCGTCGCTGACGTTCCCAAGGCACTCGAGCAATCGCAAACCCGCGTCGCGACCTTGACAATAGATCTGCGTGAAGAATCACGAACGATGCAGTACATGCAGATTCGTCGAAACGCGCTCGACAAGGCCGCGCCTGTCGCACCCACGTTTGAACAACTCGCCAAGACCGACCAGACCTTCGCCAGCTTTTACGACCTTTACAACGAACGCCTGATTGAACTCATGCGCCTCGAAGGCACACTCGGAGCTAACAACCCGCGTGTCACCAAGCAGCGCAAGGAAACCGCATCACTCAGGCTGACGCTGGAGAAAATGGTGGACACCCTGGGCAACGGCAAGTTGCTGATCGTGCCCGCCCCCGACGGCCAGGGCTCGATCTCCGTCGATGACGTTTCGATCGAGAACCAAAAAGCGAAACTGGCCTTCGCGCAGCAACTACTCGAAGACGAAAACCAACTGTCTCAGCGGCTAAGTGAAGCCAACGCTCGACTAAGTGTACTGACTGCCGATCGTAAGACGGCCGAAAACAACATCGCCAACTTTGTGACGTTTCTCACTCGCACCGGCGGCGCGCAAAGCAGCGGCACGCTCTTCGGGCTGGTCGACCAACTCCGCGCCGCAACCGCGAATATCTCCAACGATCGCCGCCAGAAAGTCGCCATGTTCGGCGGGGCAGTCGGGTTCTGTGCGCCCATCGCACTCATGCTGCTCTTTGGTCTTTTCGATCGCCGCTATCGCTACTCCGACGAAGCCGTCGGTTCCAGCGCCACCAAAGGCGTCACACTTTTGGGCATCCTGCCGAACCTGCCCGACCGACTTTCCGACCCGAACCAGGCCTCGATCGCCGCCCACTGCGTCCACCAGATTCGCACGATGCTGCAGCTCAATTCGATCGGCGACGAGCCCGCCGCGATCGCCGTCACATCCGCCGCTTCGGGTGACGGCAAGACCTCGCTCTCGCTGGCGCTTGGCCTGTCCTTCGCCGCTTCGGGCAGCCGCACGCTTCTGATCGACGCCGACATCATCGGTGCAGGCCTTTCCGCACGGCTTGGCGTGTCCGAAGCCGACGGCATCGGCGAGGCGATTCTCTCCCGCAACATCCTCGACTTCGTTCGCGAGACCGACGTCGCTGACCTCTCCATTCTCGGCGTCGGTACCGCCACGCCGATCCAGGCGAGTACGTTCAGCCCGCAGCTCGTTCGCCGCCTGCTGACCGAACTCAAGAAAAGCTACGACGTCCTGGTGATCGATACCGGCCCGCTCATGGGCTCGATCGAAGCCACGCCGATCGTCGCCACCGCCGACACCGTCATCCTTGCGGTTTCGCGCGGACAGAACCGCGACCTCGTCGAACAGGCGATCACGCACCTCAAGTCGATCGGCGCCCGATTGGCCGGCGTGGTATTCAACCGCGCCAACGCACGCGATTTCGAGAAATCGATCAGCGGCATCTCGCTGCGGTCAGTCGCACGAACCGTCCCGGGTCAACAGGCCGCACGCGCCGCCGCAATGAACAGCGGCGCGAACCCGATCATCTCGTCCATGCAGGCCGACAGCTCTGTGACCAGCCACATGCACGGCAGTCATGCGGCAGGCCATAATGGGTCGGGTAACGGAACCGCACGCCACTGACCCGCACTGACGCACTCTGATGTTCAAGTCGCCCAACGGACCTGACGCGGGCGTCGACCGGACGTACCATGTCCACACGTGACGATGCAACAGGCCACGCTCGACAACCCCGCCGACCCGTCGCTACGCACCGAAAACTCGGGCACCGAAAACTCGGGCACCGAAAACTCGGGCACCGAAAACTCGGGCACCGAAAACTCGGGCACCGAAAACTCAGGCACCGAAAACTCGGGTGCTGAATCTCCGCACCCCGAAAACCGGCGCGATATTTCCGAACCCTATCCTTCTCCCGGCCTCGCGCCTCAGGCACCCGTCGGCCAGCGCGTGCCCGACCGCACGATTTTCGGCCTCGACGCCGTCGCACTTCACGCGCGTTACTGGGCGAGTTTCGGGGTGCAGGTGGTTCGCATCGGCGAGCCGAGCCTGATCGTGCCGCACGCGGAACTTTATCTGCTGACGGAGTCTCGCTCGCTCCCGCTTTTTCGCATCGCCGACGTCATGGACGTTCTGAACTGGGTCGCGCCGCATGTTTTGCTTCTGCGCATTCACGACGACCGCGAGAAGAGCTATCGCGAGCGGGCCATCACCGAGGTCGACGACCGCTTCATTCGCTTCCAGCGGATCTACGATTCCGCGGACCGCCTGGCGCGTGTGCTCCTGACCGACGACCGCGACGTGGCGAAAATGTGGCAAAACTCGCCCCAGCCCATCGTCGGCTGGCGACGCATCCGCCGCTCCATCAACCGCAACGACCGTGTGACCCAAAGCATCAACGGCGAGGTCTACGACCGTCTTTCGAGCGAGGAAATCGCACGCTTCATGAGCGACCTCATCCGCTCGTGGGACAGGCCCGACTCGACCATCTCTCGCCTGCAAAGCGAGACCGATCCCGATCAGCCACGCAGCACCTGGCTTGACCCCAAAGCGACGATCGACCCCGCGTGCCGCATCATCGGAAACGTCTGGGTCGGCGCGGGTCGAACCATCGACGCCGACCAGACCATCGTCGGCCCGGCCGTCCTGTGGGATGATCCGCTGCAGCGCCCTCAAACCGACGACATCAAGTGGCAGGACATCGAACCCGCCGCGCCCCCGCCCGACGATGCACCAGGCGTTCCCGTGCACATCGGCTTCTTCACACGCTTCGTTAAGCGAACGTTCGACATCGCATTCGCCTCCTTCGCGCTGCTGCTCACGCTCCCGCTCTGGCCGATCATCATGCTGCTGATCGCCAAAGAAGACGGCAGGCCGTTCTTCTTCTCGCACGCGCGCGAGTCTCTTGGCGGCCGGGCATTCATGTGCCATAAGTTCCGCTCGATGCGCAAAGACGCCGAGTCGCTGGTGGGCACATTGGGCGACAAAAACAAATCCGACGCCGCGCACGTGATCATCGAAAACGACCCGCGCGTTACGCCGATCGGCCGATTTCTTCGCACCACCAACCTCGACGAACTTCCACAGTTTTGGAATGTTCTTCTCGGCGACATGTCCATCGTCGGGCCACGCCCCAGCCCCGAAAAGGAAAACCAGTTTTGCCCCGCGTGGCGCGAGGCGAGGCTGTCCGTCCGGCCGGGCATCACGGGGCTTTGGCAAATTTCCCGCACTCGCAAGGCCGGGCTGGATTTTCAGGAATGGGTCAAATACGACCTCGAGTACGTCGACCGCATGTCGCTCTGGCTCGACATCAAAATCATCTACATCACCGTCGCACAGATCGCCCGCAAGCTTCTGGGCGTGTGATGATTTCTTCACTCTTGTAAGTTGCCCGCCCCTTGACCGCAGCGGCATAGTCGGTTCACTTTGCTCAGACATTTGAGCGATACACCATTGAGCGATACACCATTGAGCGACAACATGAGCCATCTTCCATCGCCGCCGGTGTCCTCGCCCCCGGTACCTCTGCCTCGCGCGCCGCACTGCGAAATCTGCACCGACAAGGCGATGTCCGTCCCATTGCCGCCTCTGCACTTTACAAAAATGTGGAAGATGTTTCAGGTGCCGATACGTGTGGGCTCGACGCTCGCATATGAACTGAATGTGCAGGGGCACAAGAACGTGCCGCAGACGGGCGGCGTGCTGTTGCTTGCGAATCATCAGAGCAACCTCGATCCGCCGATTGTCGGGGTGCGAATGCTCAGACCCTGCTGCTTCCTCGCCAAAAGCGAACTGTTTGAGAACCGCTTTTTTTCCTGGTTCATTCGATCGTTCAATGCGTTTCCGGTTCGCCAGGGTAAGGGCGACGTCGGCGCGATGAAGCAGTCGATTCGACTGCTGGAATCGGGCCACGCTCTGATGATGTTTCCCGAAGGCAGACGCACGAAGGACGGCCAGCTCCAGCGGCTCGAACCGGGCGTCGGATTGATCGTCCGCAAGACGAAGGTGCCCGTCGTGCCGGTGGCGCTCGACGGCACATTTCAAGCCTGGCCGATCGGCGCATCGGCCCCTCGCACGGGACGCGTGCGAGTGCGTTTCGGAAAGCCGATCTACGGTCTGCACAAATTGGATGCCCGCTCGATCATGGACCGCGCAGCCGCCGAGATCGCTTCGCTGTTTGAGACGATCCGCTTCGATAAGAATCCGTGATCGCCTTGTTGCTTCGCGCGTAAATGTCTGTGCATATTCCTTCATCTTAGGCCGTGCCGCATGGCGTCGCCCGCGTATGATCTTTGCTGACGATTGATCATGCCGCACGACGCACCCATGCTCTTTGAACCTCGCGACGTCGCACCGCTTGCGACGGACAGCCCGCAGCACAATCACCTGTACGTCGAAGTGGCGATCGAGCAGGCCGTCGATCGAGCACTCGATTACGTCGTGCCTCAAGCGCTCGTGCGAGAGATCGCGCAGGGACAGCGCGTCAAGGTGCCGCTGGGCCGAGGCAATAAGCTGGTCTTTGGTTTCGTCACCAAGGTGAAGTCGGCCACATCGTTCGACCCGAAAAAAGTGAAGCCGATCGAGCAGATCGTCGACCCGCGCGAACTGGTCACGGGCCCGCTCATGGAAATGGCGCTTTGGCTCAGCCGTTATTATTTCAGCCCGCTCGGCATCGTGCTGGATGCAATGGTGCCCTCGGGCGTGAAGAAGCGAACGGGCTTGTCGCGCGTGCGATACGTCAAGCCAGTCCTGAGCCACGAAAAGCTGACCGAACTTCTTGCGCAGATCAAGGCCCCGCGCCGGCGCGCGGTGGTCGCGAGATTGCTCGAACTCGAGCCGGGCGAATCCATTGAACTCACGAAGCTGGCGCAGGATTCGAACGCGAGCCCGACGGTGATCAAGAAGCTCGCGGAAGTCGGAGTGGTCGAAATCGAGCTTCGCAAGGAACTGCTGCTTCACGTCGGCAACGAGAATGCGAACCTCAAGACATCCACAGACACAACCACCACCGTTGCCACGCCGCTCACGCCCACGCTTACACCCGAGCAGGCCGCGGCGATGGACCGCTTGTTGCCTCTTGTCGATGGCGGATTCTCCGTCACGCTCGTCCGCGGCGTGACGGGCAGTGGTAAAACCGAATTGTATTTGCGGGCGATTTCGCGCGTGCTCGAACACGGCAAGGGCGCAATCGTCATGGTCCCTGAAATCGCACTCACGCCGCAAACCATGAAACGCTTCACGCAGCGTTTCGGCGATGAGGTCGCGGTGATGCACTCGGGCCTGGGTGCAGCGTCCAGACATCGCATGTGGGGGCAGATCGCATCGGGCGCTCGCCGCATCGTGGTCGGTGCGAGGTCGGCCATCTTCGCGCCCGTGCGAGATTTGGGCATCATCGTCGTCGATGAGGAACACGAGAGCAGCTACAAGCAGGACTCCGCCCCACGCTACCACGGACGAGACGTCGCCATCAAACGCGCTCAGGTTCAGGGCATCCCCATCATCCTGGGCAGCGCGACGCCGAGCCTGGAAATGTGGCACCGCACCGCCAGCGATACACGCGGCATCTATCACCTGATCGAACTCAATCAGCGCGTCGCCAACAGGCCCATGCCCGAGGTCGAACTCATCGACCTCAAGGCCGCCAACAAAGTGCGCGGCGGGATGCACCTGTTCTCGCCACGCCTCGAACAATGCCTCAAGCACACCGTCGATCGCGGAGAGCAGGCGATTCTCCTGCTCAACCGACGCGGCTATTCGAATTTCATTTTCTGCGGCAGTTGCAATGAACCCGTCCACTGCCGTTATTGCGACACCACGATGACATATCACCGCGAACTGTCCGTGCCGGTCGAGGCGCGCACGACCGCCGCGATGGCCGATGCAGGTTCGCGGGCAGGGCAGATGCAGTGCCACTACTGCATGACCACGCAGCCGCTTCCCGCGACGTGCCCGAAGTGCGGCAAGAAGCTTTCGCTCTTTGGTCTGGGCACGCAGCGCGTCGAAGAAGAGATGACGCGAAAATTTCCGGGCGTGGTTTTTGCACGCGTCGACAGTGACGTGATGAAAGGCGCGATGGACTACGAAACGCTGCTCTCGCGCTTCGCCAGCGGCGAGCTGCAGGTGCTGATGGGTACGCAAATGCTCGCAAAAGGGCTTGATTTTCCCAACGTCACATTGGTCGGCATCATCAACGGCGACACCGCGCTGGCGCTGCCCGACTTCCGCGCGGCCGAGCGGACGTTTCAATTGCTCACGCAGGTTTCGGGCCGCGCAGGGCGTGCTGACAAACCCGGGCGCGTCGTGCTTCAGACGTTCCTGCCCGACGATCCGACGATCCGCAGCAGCATGACGCACGACTATCTCGCTTTCGCAAAGGGCGAACTCGAACACCGCAAACAGGTCGGGCTTCCGCCGTTCTCCAGACAGGCGCGCATCGTCGTGCGCGACACGATTCCCGAAAAACTTACCATGCGGATCGAAACCCTCGCGGCCGATTTGCGGTCGCAGATCGAATCGACCGCGCTGCCCGTTCGCATGACTCGCCCCGCGCCCTGCGCGATCGGCCGAATCGCAGGATACTGGCGTCAACAGGTCGTACTGACCAGCGAAAAACTCGGCGCGATTCAGGAAGTGCTCACGCGGGCAAGGCGAATGTCCAAGCTCATCAGCAACGACCGCGTGGCGGTGGATGTCGACCCCGTCAGCCTGCTTTAGGACATCGTGATTTAAGACATCGTGATTTAAGACATCGTGATCTAGAACATAGTGCTTTTGGACATAGTGCTTTTGGCCCGGCGTTCTGGCTCGTCCGGCAGGACACTGCATCTCCTCTTCAAATGCAGAACGAAAATGGCTCGCCAGCCAGGCCGGAGAAGAGATGATTAGATTCATTTCAGTCTCCTTTTAATGCACTGAGACCGACCCGGCTACACGATTGGTTTCACCTCATCCTTCTTCGTCGGCGATCTGATATTCACGCCCAGCGACAGCACCAGCATCAGCAACGCGATCGACAGTGTGAGCCAGCCCGCGCCCGGGCCGATTCGCTCGACCACGCCCCACCACTGCGGGCCGATCAATTTTTGCTGTCCAGAGGCACTGAGCTGCGAGAAGGTGGTCATCGAGATCGACTGGAGTGTAAGAAGCACGTGCACGATGATCAGCGTCGGATGCGCCGCGACGAGAAGGATGCTGAACATCGCCGCCCACACGAGATATCGCTCGTGCATCTGAGGCAGGAGCGCGAACAGCAGCACCCACGGCGCGACCAGTCCGACGAAGAGCGACGCGTTTCGCCTCGCATCACACCGCGCCACACCGACGCCCACGATCACCAGACAAACGGTGTAGGAATGAATCAGCCACTGACGAATCGGCATCTCCAAACCCACCGCGGCGAAGGGCATGTTCAATCGCCAGCCCCAGTTCTGCGCGAGCAGCGAAGGCAGATTATGCAGCGGCCCCATGGACATGGTTTTGTATCGCGACGTCGGAAAGCCCACCGTCAGCCACGCCCACGAACCGCCGAACTGATGAGACGCCAGCAGCACGAACGACGCGAACGCCAGCGCGACGATCGCGACGAATGTTCGCCACGACACACGCACGAACCGGCGGTGAATCAGCCAGACGAAAACGCACGCGATCGCCGAGCACACCAGCACACACACGCCCGCGGCCAAGCTCGGCACGAGCCAGGGCGACAGCAGAATCGCCCCGCCGAACGCGATGCCTGCGATCAGCGAAATGAGGCTCTTCCAGTCGCCGAACCATCTGCCTCGAAAAAGCGCCCAGAGCGCAAACATCGGTAAAACCAGTAGCAACTGACCCTTCATCATCGAGCCCACGATGAGCAGCGCCCCGACCAGGATCGGCACGTTCAGCACCATGCACACCGCCGCCCAAATGAAAAACGGCGCGAGCCACACATCCCATTGCGGCCAGGAGTGTGCGTTTTGCAGCAGCGCGGGGTTCAGGAAAAACAGCACGCCGCACACCGCCGCGGTGCATTCCGCTCGCATCGCCGACGCACCGGTTTTACGAAGCCACACCCGCACGAGAACCAGAACGCCGATCGACGCCAACGCCTCGCACGCGAAGTTGATTCGCAGCATGAAATACGCGCGGTCGTCCGAGTATCCGCCCGGCCCTTCCGCCTCGCGCGAGTGATACGCCCACAGCGTCGCGATCAGTAATCTCAGCGGCGGATAATCCAGATCCGCCCTGCCGTCAGTTTTCATTTCTGTCGCGATCACGTCATATCGGCCGACGTAGGCATGTAGCACTTCTGACCACGCGGGCGTATCCAGCTTCGTATCCGCCAGCACGTTATCCCCGTGCCGCAGCGCGTTGGCGATGTCGAAGGTGAATCGCGCGGGCGCGGTCTGCGTCCATAGCTCCGCTCGAATCGAAACGCCCCAGATCGCTGCGACGATCAGCAGGAACAGGACGACTCCTCGGACGAACCAGAGTCGCAGCGTATGACGTGAGGCAGGGCGTTCGATGGGAAGGCTCATTCGTGCGGGGAGTGTAGCACCGCCGACGCGTTTGCCCGGACCGCCGATGTTGTCGTTTCCCGATTTCGCATGTCACGCCGAAACAGAACTGAGCCGTCCTCGCCGAAACCGTCGCCAGATATCGCCACCAGATTTCGCCATTAGATTTCGTCACTCGAAACCCGTCATCTGCGCAAATTCGCGCCGATTCACCGCCGTTCGCCACCCTTTCGCACCCGTTTACCACCCATTTTTACGACTCACTTTCCACCATTCCCCGGCCCAACTCCAGACCACCACTCCCCTTACGCCGCCGCCAGTCATGTCGGCCCACTCGAAATGCGCACTTTGACTTCGCGTTTGATGTCCGCCGCGCGTTCCCGACCAATGCCGTTCTCACCTGTCCCATTCGCACATTGGCGCTTTGCGATCAGCGCGCAGATTTGAAGCGCAAGCGACGACGCAAGCGCGCTTCTCTCACCAACATTGCTTCACAACTTCGCGAGCTCACGCAGGCTCACGCCCGCGGCGAAACGAGGACCACGCCCAATCGCACCTCAAATACAAAACTACGAGCCGGAAGCGTCAGCGACGGGTGACCAGTGACTAGAGTCGAATCCTGTAAGGTCCGTCGTATTCTGCGGACCCTTCGCGCCGAAAAAGCATCGCGTTCCCGGATATAGCCTTCAGCTTGCTGGCGCTTCGTACGACCCGACGTGCACATCAAGCGCCAGCAAGCTGGCGGCTACACGGGTTGAGCGCGAACTCAATGGTCCGCAGCGTACTGCGCACCCTACCCGACAGGAGTGTTCCCAAAAATTGATCTTGACTTTGATCCGATGTCCTGCGCACACTACGCCCGCGTCGAATTTTTATAAAACCTACACCTACTATCGAACTCCAAGAGGGTAGGGTGGGCTTCAGCCCACCAATTCCCGCAACACAACAAGATGATGAATTGAAACTCACCGTACACAATTGCACACGTGAGATTGCGATGAGACTGAAACATGGACTTACTTATCGCAACCAAGGGTGGCTGTGGGTGAAGCAAGAAAATAGGCAAAGGGTGAGTGAAATAAATGACCAATCTAAAAACTAGCTGCGTCCCATTTCGCGTTCTTCTAAATCCCGGACAAATCAGTTTCTAAGCAGGTTGCTAATTATGTCGTTAAAACCACCACATTTTGTTTTAGTTCGGATACTAATCATTTTGTTGTCGCTGAGATCATCAATGACGGCAGAGATAATCACTTATATTACTATTGAAGCATCGACAAAGCCCGTAACGCCATCTGAGACAACTTCAATCTTGTTCGAAAAAAAACTTGGCGACGGGCGTCAAAAGTTAATGGCACTACGCGGAACTAACTTTAATGCCGATTTACTACCGTTTGCGCCTTTTAATGTGAAGTCGACATCTGCCGATCGCGCTGATGGAATTAATGTACGACGTAACGCTTATTCCGTCAGTGTGGAAATTGTCACGCCGGGTGCAGTGTCCATCCAGCTTGCAGTCCTAAATCGTCTCGAACTTGATTCAACGGGTACTAACGTTGATAACTTCTCAGTTCTAGATGTGATGATCAGTGAAAATGACGTGATTTTGGCGTATGTTTCAGGTTATAGCGTCGTTCTTTGGCGAGCTTTGGCGCCGGAGGCGCCCAGGTTTACAGCGATCGACGGCAATCAATGGAACCCCGTAGCCGCCTTGAGAAGGCTCGACAAGCAAACCGTCGGAGCCAAGTTAGGTCTGCTCGACGACGGTCGGCGTACGGTTCAAATGGTTCATCGCGGCTTTGAAACGGCGAACTATTGCTCTTTGCTCACCGAGACGGCCAAGGATTCGTTCGAGTTCAAGATGACTCGAAACTGGACCGAAACCAAGGACGGAGAATTTATTAAGGAAAACTGGCGAAATTAGACGACTGACGACAGACGCAACAAATTCCCGGTTCTGCCCTTGATCGCGATTCACGCTGCCGATAGACTCCACTCCCGATTTCGACGATCGCGCAGCCTCAGACGCCGACGAAGTTGACGATCAACAATCTGCTTAGACACTCGTATGTGACTGCCGAGTTCGCGGTTTACATTCCGTATGTGTCGGGCGTAACTTTTGACAACATCTTCGTGAAGGCAAAGCTCGGCGGGAAAACCGTCACTGGGATTCGAGGCGAAAACATTATGAGCCAGGCCACTCACGGCAATTCGCTCACCTTCGCCCACACCGACAGTTCCCTCGACCTGGAAATCACTGTGTCCGGCCTGCCCGTCGGTGCGACCTACGGCACGCTCGATCACGGGCCGGAGAACGTGTGCCCGGAGAGGACTTGCACCTCTCAATGGTGTCGCGCTTTCAGGCGCACTAGCCGCCAGCTTGCTGGCGCTTCTTACGACCCGACGTGCACATCAAGCGCCAGCAAGCTGTCGGCTACACGAGGTTGAACGCGAACTCAAGAACTGCACCCGTCGCTGACGCTTCCGGCTCGTAGGCATGACGCACGTCCGAGCAATCGCGTCATCTCCGAATGGTGCGCGGTGATCTGTTGACCCTACGCGCTAAGCGCTCGAATTCGACGCTGGTGTATAGTGCCCAGTCCCATGCGGATCATCGCCGGTGAATTTCGCGGCCGAGTGCTGCTCGCCCCCGACGGCCAGCAGACGCGGCCCGTGACCGATCGCGCGAAACAGTCGATCTTTGACACGCTCGGCGACGCGTTCGCACAAAGCATCGTGTACGACGTCTTCGCCGGTACGGGTTCGTTCGGGTTTGAAGCCCTTTCGCGCGGCGCGACGCACGCGGTTTTTTTTGAATCGCACCGTGCGACGCTGGCCCTCTTGAAGAAGAATATCGAAGTGCTGAAAGTCGCTGATCGCACGACGATCATCACGACGGACGTGTTCAAGTGGCAGTCAGATAACGATGCTCATGAGGCGGGGCTGATTTGTCTCGACCCGCCCTATCGTTTTCTGCGCGAGAAGCCGCAACAGGTGCGAGAGCTGGCGGGGCGTTTATCGAAGAAGCTGCTGCCCGAAGGCGTGCTGCTGTTTCGTCATGATGCGAGTGATGCGCTGTCATTGCCGGCACTGCGAATGACGGAGCTGAAGCATTTCGGGTCGATGGCGGTGGAGTTCATGTCGCGCGAGTGAGGAAGGGTTCGCGTGAATAAAATGTCATGCTTTTTGAGGTGCGACCCGTTTGGACTTCGCCCGCAGGTTCAGCATCTCCACCAGCACGCTGAACGCCATGGCGAAGTAAATGTAGCCCTTGGGAATGTGGCCGTGGAAGCCTTCGACCACCAGCATGACACCGATCATGATGAGGAAGCTCAGCGCCAGCATCTGCAACGTGGGGTGGCGGTGGATGACGTCGGCGATGTACCCGCTGGCGACCATCATGACGCCCACGGAGATGACGACCGCGGTGATCATGATCTCGATATGCTGCGCCATGCCAACGGCCGTGATGACACTGTCGAGCGAGAAGACCAGATCGATCATGAGGATCTGCAAAATCGTGTAGCCGAATGAGTGAACGACGATTGAACCCGTCGACTGTGCCTGGCCCTCGAGTTTGTTGTGAATTTCGTGCGTCGCCTTCCACAATAGAAACAGCCCGCCGAGAATTAGAACGAGGTCTTTACCCGAAACGCCGAACTGATCGTCGGATGTTGACGTCCAGAACGCGTTGATGTTGAACAAGCTTTTCGTCAGTGTCATGACCCATGTGATTGAGAGCAGCAGCAAAATGCGCATCACCATCGCAAGCCCAAGCCCGAGCTGCCTGGCGCGTTTTTGTTGATGTTCGGGCAATCGCGAAACGAGAATCGAGATGAACACGATGTTGTCGATGCCGAGCACGATCTCCATGAGTGTCAGCGCGATCAGCGCTACGCCCGCCTCGACGCTGAATAGTGAATGGGATTGAACGGCCTGTGTGGTCGCGGCGGCGAGGAGATCAAACATCATGCGACGAATCTGACCCGCGGCAGACTGCGACTTCAACCTCAACAAGGCTTATGACACACAAAGACCGGGTGTCTAGGGTTTTACCTGACACCCACACATCGTGCCAAAGCCAATCAAACTTCCGGCCCGTCCGGCAGGATAACGCATGTCCTTTCCCGTGAATTGTTTTTCTAATGTCGCGGAAAGAAAAGGTCCTGCCGGACAGGCCGGAGAAAAGACGGGTTCATTCGGCATAAAAAAAGAGCGACAACATAGAACCGCATGGAGCAAAAGGTTCACCGCGATTCTTTACATCCCGTCTCTCTTCGGTTCAAACAATTCATACCGATGAACGACTCCACCGACCAAACCATCTCCGATGCGCTGCGAGAAAAACTGCGTGGCAAGCGCGTGCTCGTCACCGGCGGGTGTGGATTCATCGGCTCGCACATCGTTGATGCCGTGGCACCCTTTGCCGACGTTTGCGTCTTCGACGACCTCTCGACGGGCAGTCAGAGTCGTTTGCCGCAAAACGTTGAACTGCAACGCGGCACGGTGCTCGATGAGGCCGCGCTCGTGCGTGCGTGTAAGGGCATTGAAATCGTCATTCACACCGCGGCGTTGGTTTCAGTTCCGCGTAGTGTCGAGATGCCGCGCGAATATCACGACGTGAACGCGACGGGCACGCTCAATGTCATGACCGCCGCCAGGCAGCAGGGCGTGCGCCGCGTGGTTTATTCCGCGAGCAGCAGTGCGTACGGCGACGCGCCGCAACTGCCCAAAGTCGAGACGATGCCCGACCTTCCGCGAAGCCCGTACGCCGCCAGCAAACTCGCGGGCGAACTCTATCTTCGTTCGTTCGCAAGTTGCTACGACATAGACGGCGTGAGTTTGCGTTACTTCAACATCTTCGGCCCGCGTCAGGCGGCCGACAGCGCGTACTCGGGCGTCATCGCCGCTTTCGCAAAACGACTTCTGACAGGCCAGCGGCCGATCATCTACGGCGACGGCTCGGCCTCGCGCGATTTCACGTACGTCGCCAACGTCGTTCGCGCCAACGTTCTGGCGGCGGTTCGTGATCAGCCGTTTCGCGGAGAGGTCATCAATGTCGCGACGGGCCGAAGTTACACCGTCCTCGAGCTCGCACACAAGATGGCCGGGCTCATCGCAAGCACAGCGGATACTTCTGCGACGACTCCCACGGATCTCACGCCCGATTTGCGACCCGCGCGTACGGGCGATGTGCCTCACTCATTGGCGGATCTGACGATCGCGCGCGAGGCGCTTGGGTATGAAGTCGCGGTTGAATTTGAAGAGGGTTTGACGCACACCATCGGGTGGTATCGCGAGCAGTTCGCAAGCCCAACTGCTACTTGATCATCCCCGCTTCGCGTGCGTAAGCGAACACTCCGCCCGCCTCGACGATCGGAAGCACATCGCCCAGCGGATTGGTGA
>JBBQKP010000002.1:0-39850 GCA_038326995.1 Tepidisphaerales bacterium | reverse complement strand
GAACGCCGCGGGTTCGCGACTATCGGGCTCGCCGACGCATCTTGAGGCTGCCGACCATTGCGATCAAGCCGAGCGACGCGGGCTCGGGTATGGTTGTCAGTGCGCGGGCCCATTCGGCGGGGAAGTCCGCCCCGCCGCCGTTGATCGACAAGACGCCGCCGCCGCCCGGCAGGAGTGACAGATTGAAATTTCGCGCGATGATCACGAGATCGGTGAAGTTGACGATGCCGTCATAGTTGGAGTCGCCCGCGTTCCAGAACCCGGGCTCATTAAACGACCGCGCGAGATTCACCAGATCGTTAAAATCGACGGCGGCGTCGAGATTGGTATCGCCCAGAAGCGTCGCGCGAATCAGCACGGATGTTGAGTCGAATCCGCTACCGAAGAAGAGAGACGGATTTGCGACATTGGAAACGAGTGCGTAGCCGACGCCTTGCCTTGTGTCGGAAAGCGAAACGGATGAGACAATGCCTGTCGAGGGCCCAAGGCCCAAAAGAAGGGAAAGACGAAGAGCGTTTTGATCGGTCGGCTCGGCCGGGTCGAAGTCGATCACGACGCCGTCATTACCGATGTCGAATCGTCCTTGGGGCCCGACGACGAGCGTGGGCGTGATGATGATCTGCCGATTGCCGCTGGTGGTTTGTGCGATACCGTCGATTCGCAAGCCGCCGAAACGCTGCGACGTTTCCATGAGTAAAGTGCCCGCTTGTGCGACGAGCACCGGGCCGATGTTCTGAGGCGCGGCGAAGATGAGGATGCCGCCCTCGACGGTCGTGCTGCCGGTGTAGGTATTTTGCGATTCGATCCTGACCCGCCCCGCGCCGCGCAACGCGAAGCTGCCCGTGCCGCCGATGTGCCCCGGTCCACGCAGCGTGTAGGCGGTTTCGGAATCGGTGAGATTGAAGTCGGTATGGCTGGGCGTGACGATGTCCTGAATGTTGACGCGAAAGCTGACGGCCGAGTCAGTGAAACGAGCTTCAAAGCCCTGCGTGTAATTGGTCAGGGATGCGCCAACCCAGTTCGTGGAAATACCGCCCACCTCCCAGTCGCCCGTGTTGTTGCGGGAGATATCACCGAGCCAGCTCAGGCCCGGCATGGGCGGGGTGTAGTTGACTTTGAGCTTCCCTTCGACGTCATCGAAGACGACAAAGTCGAACGAGCCCGCCGCGAAAGCGAGAAATCCCGGAAGCTGGCCCGGGACGTTGGATTCTTCGATGAATGCCGACGCGGTGAGAAAGTTCATTCCCAGGATGCCGTCGAGCGTGAAGGGGACTTGCGTGATGGGATCAGTAAGGCTGATATCGAGGATGAGAAACGGCGCGCCGATGTAGTTGAAATGGTTGGGGTCGTTGTTGTCTGAGGCGTTTCCCTGCTCCGTACGGATGAGCATCTTGTCGGCAAAGAAGCCCGCGATTTTCTTGGTTCCACCGATGCCGCCAATGGTCAGTTGGAACTGACTGTCGAGCGGAACGCCCAGGAGAATCGGATTGTCGGTATTGACGGTCGCGGGGTCGTAGGTGACGCCGAGGTCTGCCGCTCTGGCTTCGGAGAGAATGCTGGCAGCGGCGCCGGTATCCAGAAGCAGACTTGATTCTGACGAGAGATTTCCTAGAGACAACCTTGCGGCGGGCGTGGTATCGACCATGCCGACCGGTCTGTTCGGGTTCGGGCCGATGAACGGATTGTCCCAAGTCGTTCCTCCGGGTGCGCCGACGGGCGTAACTACACTGTAGCGGTCAAAGTTCGCGTAACTCAGTTTGATGGAGTGCGAAGTGACAGGCACGCCCGGGCCGTGAACAGTGGGCTGATTGGGCGTGTAGACATAGGTGTCGATGGTGCTGAGGAAGGTGGAATTCAAGGCGCGGTTGTCCATGACGACGCGCTGACCACGCATGGCGGGCATGCCGATAACGTCGAGATTCTGGAGTATGGGATCGATGTTTCCGACGGGCCCGATTTTGCTGCGTATCGGTCCGCCCGCGTTTGCACCGCCGTTCGAGCGAATGCGTGTGTTGTAGACGCTTTGGTACGTGGCGAGGTTGTCGACGTCGACACTCTGCGTGTAAGGCGCGAGCGACAGGTAGAGCGGCTCGGACACGTTGAAATTGCTCGAACCCACGACGCCGACATCGCTAGTGACGATGAGCTGATCGTTGGAAGAATCGCGTACAATACCCAGCAGGTCGGCCGTCTCATTCGACAGCAAAAGACCGCTCGCACCAGTGTCAAAAAACGCCTGCACGTTGAATGAATCAAGCCCGACTCCTGAGGCGACAATCGGTGCCCCATTTGCGGTGCGGGAAAAATACGCGTTGATCCGCGGCTGATCGAGTGAGGCCGGCAAGGCATTGAGCAGATCAATTGCGTGCGCGCTTTGAGTCGCCGACACACACGCCAAAAGAGCCGCCAGACCTGTATGCTGTCGCGTATTCCGACGCTTGCTGTAGTTCACTTGTTGCTCCCGCTCGTTTAAATCCCTGAGTAAATCCCTGAGTAAATCCCTGACTAACTCACTGCGTAGGACTGTGCATACGTCCGAGGACGCGAGACACGACGAAGATCGTTTCTAATGCAACACGAGCATAAGCCCTGACATCAGCGAGATCGGTTGTCGTGAAGGTTAGATCATTGCTTAGCCGGGTGCTGCTTGAGGTCTTCCTGCAGGTCTTGAAGCGCGTTGACGACATAGCTGGTCACGATGATCGGGCTGTCTTCCATCCATCGCTTCTCGCCGACCCAACTGCCGTCGTCCTGTTGAAGTGAGGCGAGTTTGTCGATCAGGGCAACGCGCCAATCAATTTTTGATCCGTCACTCAGCGTGATCGTCGGCTCGTCATACTCATTAAGCGTTCGTGCGAGCGTGTGGAGATAATAAAAATAGCCGTGCCTGGCGTTGTCAGGATTACCAGCCCGCATGCCGGGGTTTTCATCGAGCGACCAATTGGAGTTGATCCAGTTCCATGCCGCGACCACGCGAGGGTCGTCTTTTGAAAGCCCTGCGTAGATAAAACTTTTCAGGCCCGCATAGGTCATCGAGCCGTAGCTTCGCAAACGTCGCTGCCCGGCATCGTCGGTGAACTCACCTGCAAAGCTCTCGCCCTGCCTGTTGTCGGAAGGTCCGTAAACGAATCCGCCGTCATTGCCGCTCCAACTTTGGTCATTGGTTTCGGAGAAATTTTGCGTTCGCGTGACGAAGGCGAGGGCGCGCTGGATGGCCGGGTCGGAAGCGGGAACGCCCGCATCGTGAAGCGCATCGAGCGTCATCTGCACGTTCGACAAGTCAGGTCGCCCTGCCCCGCGACTTCGACCGCCGTAGCCGAACCCGCCGTAGAACGGGTCTTTGTCGTCTTTCACCACTTGCTGGCCGGTTTGAGTTTCCTTTGCATCAGAAAACTCCGGCCGGGTTTCAGGAGTCCACTGAAGGCGTTTGAGATAAGCAATAGCCCGGTCGATCTGAGGCTTGAACCGGTCGCCTGGAACGTGTGACAAAGCACTGATGGCGATCGCGGTGTTGTAGTTGGCGAGCAGGTCCTTGTAGATGCCGCCGTCATCGAGTTGGAACTGCAACAGGCGATCGAACCCGCGGTGTACGAAATCCGTCTCGGCTGTGTACGCGGCGTCGCGCACGAACGCGCGAAGCACAAGCGCCGTCACAGCCGGGGGCATCCGCTCACTTGCCCAACCGCCGTCGTCGAGCTGCTTGCTCTTGAGAAACCCCAGACCAGAGTCGATCAGATTTTGTGTTCGAACGGCAGCAGAATCGGCCAAGGCCGAATCGCTCGCAGCCTGGACCACGGGCTTCGCCGTCGAACCGACAGATTCGGCACGTGCGCCAGATGCGGAGTTCACGACTACACAGCAAAGCAGCGCCGAATAAATTCCTGCCTTGACGCGATCGGAAAAATTTCGTGCCGACAGAAGCTGCCTGTGTTGGTTGTATCGCATGGCGAGATCATAACGCGCTCGCCGATCATTTGTCACTTCAAAAGAAACATCAAGTCCATGGGCTTTTCGTCACTTGGCCGTCTGTTTGTCCGCCTTGAGCATTTCGATAATCTTGTGTGCCGTTTCCTCGATCGCACTACTCGACACATCAAGCACACGCCATCCCTGCTTCGTAAACAATCGCCGACTCCACCGCACCTCGCTGATGATGTGCTCGAGCGAATTGTATTTGCCATCCGACATCGACCATCCACGCTGTCTCGTGCTTCGCACGTCAGCCAGTCGATTGGGGTCAATCACCAGCCCGAACACTTTTTCAGGCGGCATCGCCAAAAGCTCGGCGGGCGGCTCGACCTCGATCGCCAGCGCGACGTTCGCACACCGATACCCGTGTTGCCCGAGATAGATGCTGGTTGGTGACTTACTCGTCCGCGAAATACCCGCAAGCACAACGTCCGCCTGATCGATCGAATCCAGCTTCAAACCGTCGTCGTGGGCCAATGTAAACTCCATCGCATCGATACGGCGCAGATAATTATCGCTCACTTCATGCAGCCGTTTAATGCTGGCGACGGGTTTCATTGTGCTGACGTCACTCAGAAATTTGACGAAGTCTCCGGTGAGGTCTCGGCAGGGTATTTTTCCCTTGTCGCACGTGCGCGAAATCGCCTTTTTCAGCACCGGGTCGACCACCGCATGAACGACTGCCGCGATGCTCGAATCACTCTTATGCACGATCTGTGTCATCGTCGACGTGACCGCTTCGCGGGTCTGAAAATTCCAATGGCGAACCTCGAACGTGCCCGGCGGAAACTGCGTGAGCAGCGCCGCAGTCATGTGCGCTGCGAGGTTGCCTGTGGAGTCTGAAATGACGTGAAGCAACACGGGCCTGAAAGTCTTTTTGATCACACTTGATTTTGCCATGGCTCACGCGATCTTTCGCTTGACGTTGCCTAATATTCGGATGTGTTCGACTCGCCTAAATTCAACAACTAAAAAGGAAATCTTGATGATCTGCAAGAAAATTACAGCCTCGAAAATGATCGACAGAAAATTTTATGCAGGATTGATCGCGGGTGTGATCGCGACTACGGCATTATCGCAACTGGTTTCCAACCCGAGCAATGCAGCCCCGTCGAAGCCGCGAGAAACGCCCGCATCGCCCGCGAGTATTGCCGACAGTGAATTTAAAGCGGGCACCGAGGCGGTCGAACGCGGTGAGTACGAGACGTCGCTCAAACATTTCCAGGCCGCCGATCGCGCGAAGGCGGATGACCCCAGCACGATCAACATGATCGCATATTCGATGCGCAAGCTGGGACGACTTGATGAAGCACGTGAAACGTATCTCAAAGCGCTTTCAATCCGGCCCGACTTCCCTGAAGCGCGCGAGTATCTTGGCGAAAACTATCTCATGCTCGCGCTGCGCGAATTGAAGACGCTGGACGGCTACGGCGATGTCGCGAAAGTCGAGCAAAAGATGCTGCGAGACGCATTCGCAAAATACGCTTCACAAGCTGTCGACTCGAAGCCAGCTAAATAGTCGTCAGCAAAATATTCGGCAGCGAGTCAATTCGCTCATCTGCGCATGTAGTCCAATAATGCGTTGGTATTATTTTAAGAATTTCAGCTGGACAGTGCGAAATGTATAGCGTCGTAGCAGCCGCTCGTCAGAGTCGCGTTAAATTACGCTTTAATTGGGGTTTTGGATGTTCTTACGCTAAAAATACCATTGCATCAGATCGAAGTCTTTCATAATGTTCACGCAAAGCTGTTCGACTTAGTCCGCATGCCTTAAACGCGATACACGCTATGAGTCGAATCGACCGCACCACAAACTCCGCAGAAACACCGCGACCATTCGAGGCAAGCTCTGTTCCCGACCCTACACCCGGCAGTTTTTCAGGTAACTCATCTGGCAGTTCATTGGAATTGCCGGCGCTGATCTCAGTCGAAACCTCTTCCGCAGGGGGAATGAATTTCTCAAATTCGTCATCCGCATCGGCTTCCGGTGGTAAGCCGGGCGACTCCAAGTCCGATCATTCGCCCGTCACCGGACTTCCGCTCGATACTGAAATCGGAAAGCACGTCGTCGACACCGGACTCGTGACCAAGGACGAAGTCCAGTTTTGCAGGGAGCAGCAAAAACAGTCGAGTGACCCCAATGCGCGGTCACTAGCCGATTTGCTGGTCGAGCACGCCTTCCTCACTCTCAATCAGGCGAAGCGGCTCAAGCGTCAGCTTGACGAGCGTCGCAGTTCGCAAATTCCGGGCTATCAGCTGCTGTCGCTTTTAGGCAAGGGCGCGATGGCGAAGGTCTACAAGGGCCGACAGATTTCTCTCGATCGCATCGTGGCGATCAAGGTGCTTCCCAAAAAGAGCAATGAAAATCAGGACTTCGTTGATCGCTTTTATCGTGAAGGAAAGGCCGCCGCTCGACTTTCACACAACAATATTGTTCAGGCGATCGACGTCGGCGCCTCGCCCGAGGGTTGGCACTATTTCGTAATGGAGTATGTCGAGGGCCGCACGCTCTACGACGTCATGCAGCCACCACCCGTGGGCGAGGGAAGAAGCTTCACGGAGACCGAAGCCGTTGACATCGTCCTGCAGATGGCGGACGCGCTTCATCACGCCCACCAGCGCGGCCTGATCCATCGCGACGTCAAACCAAAGAACATCCTACTCACTCCCCAAGGCGTTGCTAAACTGACCGACCTTGGTCTCGCGCGAGATATGTCCGACAAACAGGCCGCCGAGCTTGAAGCCGGGAAAGCCTACGGCACGCCTTATTACATCAGCCCCGAGCAAATCCGCGGCGAGATCGATATCGATTTCCGCGCCGACATTTATTCCCTGGGCGCGACGCTCTATCACATGGTGACAGGCCGCCCGCCGTTCGACGGCGAAACACCTACCGCCGTCATGCACAAGCATCTGAAGGACAACCTCACTCCTGCCGATCACCTCGTCCCTTCACTCTCGGCCGGAATCTCGCAAATCATCGAACTGTGTATGGCCAAGGACAAGCGTGAGCGTTATGCAGATACACGCGACGTCATCAGCGACCTCAAGAGTGTCCAGGACGGCCGCCCGCCCGAACACGCCACCCATCAGGTCGATCTCGATTCCATCTCACGCCTTGAATCCACCGCGCACACAATAGACATCGAACGGCTTCCCGCCGCATCGCCGTTCTCTCACCCGGGCGTGATCGCGCTCGTGGTTGCGGGCGCGGTCTCCGCCTTGCTTAACGTCATTTTGGTTGTCGCGCTCATTGTTTCGGGCAAGTAGTTTTCTGCAGTCGATTAAATAACCGATCACACCACCGATCAAACAACTGATCTGCCGCCGTCGAGGCGAATGATCTGCCCATTAATGTACCGTCCGCCCGTCGCGAGAAAATAAACCAGCTCCGCGACGTCTTGAGGCGTACCCGCTCGGCCGAGCGGTACACGCTTCAAGTAAGAACGCCGTTCCTCTTCGGGCATATCTTTCGGCCAATCGACGACGCCAGGCGCGATGCCGTTCACCGTCACATCTGGCGCAAGCTCGCGCGCCAGCGACATCGTGAGCGATGCCAGCGCCGACTTGCTTGCGGCATACGCGCTATAGCCTGGCCAGCCGCGCTCGGCCATCGTGTCAAGCATCGTCACCACGTGCCCCTGAGTGCGGCGTAACAACGGGGCCAGAGCCTGCGTGATCAATAGCGGCGACTCGACATGAACCTTCATCACCTGCTCGATCGACGAGGCAGTGATCTTGCCGAAACTTTGCGGCTCCCATGCCGACGCATTGTGAACCAATACATCGAGGCGATCTGCCCAGAGTGACACAGAATTGGATAAATGCTCCGCAGCCGATTCGGGCTTGGTCAGGTCACACCGAATCGCTTCGCCCAGCCCGAGTTCAACGAGTTCGTCCGCCTCCTGCTCGGAACTGTTGAAGGTGAACAGCACCATAAACCCCGCCGCCGACAGCCGCTCGACAATCGCCCTGCCCACGCGTTTTGCTCCGCCCGTGACCAGTGCCACGCGCCTGGCGCTTGATATATCGTCCGATTGCATGGGCCTCATCGTATCGCAACGCGATGCGAACATGCGAGTGAATCTTTCACAATCAAACTTTCATGAATTCGCCGATCACCCGCGCCACGCTGGACTTCGCGCTTGCAAAACCGCACATTCGCAAGCATGACCAGACTCATCGTAATCGGGCTCGGGCCCATCGGACTTGCAGTAGCCAAAATCGCCACCACCGCACGCGGAGTTTCGCTCGTCGGGCTTGTCGATCTTGATCCTGAAAAGCTCGGCAAGACGCTTATGCAACTCGACTCTGCAGCAACAGTTGACGGGCCGAGAGTCGTCGCGTCGCTCGACGAAGTCCCTGCCGCGGACGTTGCGGTGATCTGCACAACAAGTTTTTTCGACAAGGCGGCCCCGCTCATTCGCGCCTGCATCGCACGTAAACTGCACGTCACGAGTTCGTGCGAGGAAATGGCCTGGCCCGAATATCGTCACTCGACTCTGGCTAAGGAAATCGACGCCAAGGCGAAACAAGCCGGCGTCGCGCTTCTGGGCACGGGCGTGAACCCCGGATATGTGATGGACCTCCTGGCACTGCAAATCTCGTCGATGGTGGCGAGTGTGACCAAGGTCAAATGCATCCGGCGGGTCGATGCCCTGACCCGCCGATTGCCTCTGCAGCAAAAAGTCGGCAGCACGATGACGGTCGAGCACTTCAACGATCTTAAGAGCAAGGGCGCGATCGGCCATAAGGGGCTTGCGGAAAGCATCGCGATGATCGCCGCGGGGCTGGGTCGCAAGGTCTCGCCGGGCGGCGTGGTTGAAACGCTCGAACCTCTCGTCGCGACATCGCCCATCACCAGCGGCCTGGGCGTGATCGAAGTCGGCAAAGTTCGCGGCATGCACAATCGCGGAACGTGGTCGGGCGACGGGCTGGAGATTGAGCTCGATCTCATCATGGCGTGCGCGGAGCCGAACCCGCGCGACGAGATCGAAATCAGCGGGCCGGTGCCGCTGAAAATCACCGTGCCCGGAAGCACGCCGGGCGATAGCGCGACAGTGGCGGCGCTGGTCAATACGGCTCGACTGCTGCCGACCGTCTTGCCGGGCCTGCGAACCATGCTCGATATTCCAGCGGCGACAGCGCGATAGAAAGCTGAGCACTCTAATAATCATGCCCCATCGAACCCGTATCAAAATCTGTGGAATGACCCGCGCGGCCGACGCACTCGTGGCGGCTCAATTGGGCGTCGATGCGATCGGCGTGGTGCTGCACGCGCCCGGTCGCGTGCGCGCTGTAAACATGGAGACGGCCGCGGCGATTTTTTCAGTCCTGCCCGCGTTCGTGTCCCGTGTCGGGCTGTTCGTCGATGCCGATCCTGATTTGATCATCGACCGGGCGATCAAGCTCCAGCTTTCACACGTCCAACTGCACGGCACCGAAACGCTCAGTTTGGTCAATGCGCTCTCGCCGATTTCGGTCATCAAAGCCGTCACGGTCGAAGACGCCGGCGCTTGGATTAATTCCAGGCCCGCAAATCTTGCGGCACTCTTGATCGACTCGCCAACCAAAAGCGGGCTCGGGGTTGGGGGTGGAACAGGTCACGCGAATGACTGGGACGCCGTCGAGGCGTTATTGCAAGGCCGCTCTGATTTGCCGCCGATCGTGCTGGCTGGGGGATTAAACGCGGAAAATGTCGGCGAAATCGTTCGACGATTCGCCGGATTCTTAGACACGCTTTCGGTCGACGTGAGCAGCGGCGTAGAAGAAGCCGTGCCGGGCTTGAAGTCCGCGGAAAGAATGCAGGCGTTCGTCCGCGCGGTGAACGCACAGATGTAAACCTTTCGCAAAAACAATTCACTTGCCCGAACTCACTCAGCTGAACTCACTCAGCTGAACTCACTCAGCTGAACTCACTCAGCTGAAATCACTCAGCTGAACTCACTCCGCTGAAATCACTCTGCTGAAATCACTCTGCTGAAATCACTCTGCTGAAATCACTCTGCTGGGAAGAGTGGCGTGCTGAGGTAACGCTCGCCCGAGCTGCACATGATCGTCACGATCACTTTGCCCTTGTTTTCCGGTCGTGCGGCCAGCACGGACGACGCGTACATATTTCCGCCCGAACTGATGCCGCCCAGAATTCCTTCCTCGCTCGCCAAACGCCTGCCCCACTCGAAGGCCTGTTCATCGGTGACGTGAATAACTTCGTCGACGATGTCGGTATGAAGGTTGTCGGGAACAAAGCCCGCGCCAATGCCTTGAATTTTATGGCGGCCCGGCTTGATCTCTTCCCCGTTCATCTTCTGACTAATCACCGGCGACGTAAGCGGCTCGACCGCGATGGCCTTGAACGAAGGACGTCGCTTTTTGATGATTTCTGCGACGCCCGTGATCGTGCCGCCCGTGCCCACGCCCGAGACGATGAAATCCACATTTCCGCCGGTATCCTGCCAGATTTCCTCTGCCGTGGTTTCGTGGTGAACTTTAACGTTGGCGGGGTTGGAAAATTGCATCGGCATGTAGGCCTTGGAGAACGTCTTCACGAGTTCGTGCGCCTTGGCGATGGCGCCTTTCATTCCCTGGTCGGCCGGGGTGAGAACGAGCTCCGCGCCCAATGCCTTGAGCAATCGGCGGCGCTCCATCGACATGCTTTCGGGCATGGTCAAGACGAGCTTATAGCCCTTCGCCGCCGCGACGAATGCGAGCGCGATGCCCGTGTTGCCGCTGGTCGGCTCGACCAGCACGGTATCTTTCTCGATTTTTCCAGTCCGCTCGCCGTCTTCGATCATCGCCATGCCGATGCGATCTTTGACGCTGGACAGCGGGTTGAAGAATTCACATTTCGCAAGAACCGTCGCCTGGCCGGGCGGAATGAGTCGGTTAATTTTCACCAGCGGCGTGCCGCCAATGGTTTCGGTGATCGAGCTGAAAATTCGGCCTTGTGGTTTGAGCGGCATGTGAGTGTTCTCCGTAAAAGTGATTTCCTATAGGTTAGAGAGGATTCGACGAACAAGTCAAATGCAATGCGTCTTGAACTGTCGGTCGCTCGAACACGTCGGTGTTTTAGACCAACCGGCGTGTCACCGTTTTCAGGTATCGGGCCTCTTGAACTGCGGCATTGATTGCGTATATTTGTCGATCCGTCGCCGATACACGGCTAAGCGGTGCATTCTTCCAATTCAGCTACAGGATTCCTTTTCATGAGCGAACGCGACAATAAATCGAGTGACAGCAGGTCCGGCGATAACAGGTCTGGCGACAGCCGCGGCAATTCAGGCCCTGGCGGTTTCGCAGGTGCCGGCGGATTCACAGGCCCACGCCAGCAGCAACCCCGTCCTAAGCCCATGAAGGTCTCGGCCTCGGGCGTGCGCTACATCGACTACAAGGAGAACGAAAGTCTCCGCCGACTGATGAGCGGCAACGGCAAGCTCCAGAGCCGCAAACGCAACACCGCCACCGCGCTTGAGCAGCGAATGATCGCACAGGCGATCAAGCGTGCCCGATACATGGCGCTTGTGCCTTATGTCAACGTCACTCAGTAATTTTCTTAACGCCAGCCTCGCACAGTGCGGGCGGCCGGAAGTTGATCTGCCCCGGAACCAGATCAACACCGAATTCGCGGACGAATCAATCTGATTCGTCTTGCATGTCCCGGGCGACGCGACCAGTCTTAATGACATGTGTCAAGAATCTGTGTCAAAAATCTGTGTCAAAAATCTGTGTCTGCGTCGTTTCGAATTAGGAAAGATTTTTCATGTCTCGATACCTCGGCCCGAAAGTTCGTCTCTCTCGTCGCGTCGGCGTGCCCATTGCCGATATTCCCAAGCACACCGCAAAGGAACTGGTCATCCCCGGCATGCACGGCTATCGCGGCCGGCGCAATACCGAGTACGGCCTGCGTCTGGCGGAGAAGCAGAAGCTTCGCTACCACTACAACATTCAGGAACGTCAGTTCCGCCGGTTCTTTGAAATCGCCGGTAGGTCAAAAGGCAACACGGGCGACACGCTCATCGCCTTGCTCGAGTCGCGCCTCGACAATCTGATCCGCCGCCTCGGCGTCGCCCGCACGATCTGGGCCGCGCGACAGCTCGTCGTTCACGGCCACATCAAAGTGAACGGCAAGAAGGTCGATCGTCCCAGCTACCAGGTCGAGCCGGGAATGGAAATCACCTTCCGCGAGCGCGGGCACAAGCTGCTGCGTGAGAACATGGAGTCCATGGCAGGCCACCAAATTCCGGCCTGGATCGAATGGAATCCCGCCCAGCTCACCGCCAAGATCATCGCACCTCCCAAACCTTCGGACGTTCCGTTCGAAGTCACGATGAATCTGATCATCGAACTCTATCGATAATTCAAACGATCGATGGGATTCAAAGAAGCACCCACGGCGCGGAGGCCGTGGGTGTTTTTATTTGTCCAGCTTTCTTATACGAATGATGCGCACGTGCCCACCGGATCACATGCGTGGCATCATTGGTAAATCCGTAAACTCAAACGGAATCATGACGTCCGTCGTCGTTCTGGTGCGCGTGATCTTGACCTTAAGAGGAAACGTCACATCAACCTGACCCTTGCCCGGTTGATTCACTCTTGGCAGATAGAGATTCGACAATTTCACCTCCTGATTGCTGTGGTTTGTATTTGTACCCTGAGAAAGGAGGGGCAAATCGAGCGAATCGACGACACTGATTCGTATCAGGTCGGTGATCGGTATCTGCTGATTACGGCCGTCGATGAGGTCTAAACTCTGCATTTTACCAGTCAGTTCGACGGCGATGTTGATACCCTCGTTATTTACAACGAGATTAAGTCGATCACTCCCAAGCACAACGGGTAAAGGTTGACCGACGGCAACCTGATCGGACTGGAACACGTCAAACGCATTGACCAGTCGCAGGCGAAGCTCGCCGCGAAGGGATTTGATCACGTCACCCGGATTCTTCGGCATATCGAGCTGGGCAGGTGCCTGCGCAATGACCTCACCGTTTTTTCCGCCCCAGCCACGATTGCTTTGCTTGTTGAGGATCGAATTGCCGTTGGAATCAATGACTTCGATAAACTGAAATTGGGCCGACTGCAGAACGGCCGGGTCGAGCAATCGCGGCTCGCCCAAAGCCATGAATTGAATGCTGAGAGAGCTGTTCTCGCGCGGCTTGGCCCCACCGACAGGGCCGATGGGCTGTGACCAGTTGTAGCTGATGTTCGTCGCGGCGACGCGCACCATGCCAAGATCGATCTGCCTGCCCTGCTGCTGCTCTGGGTTCCCACCGGGTTGAATGAAAAAACTCGGAACGTCATTTCTCGAGTTGTCGATACGGATCGTCATCGCACCACGCTTGCGTAAAAACTCCGTCGCTTCTTTCCATGTGACGTCAATCAGTTCAACATCGCCCAGCTTCTTATTGAACTGGGGCATGCGATTGAACTGCTCGATCTGGTCGGGCGAGCTCGAGCGAAGTCCGAAAGACTTGCCGACTTCCTGCGCTAATTCCACCGCGGTCGGATTCGTCAATCTGATCGTGACCCGGGTCGGCTCGATCAATTTGGCACGCTCAAGGACTACTATCGAACGTTCGAGTCGGTCCTGTACTTCCGGGTCCGTCGCCTCGGCGAACAATTGCCGCAGGCCGGGCAGAGACTTACTCCCAAGAGCGATTATGCTGGTCTCGGCCGCATCACGCACGGCCACGTCTTCTGAAGCAAGTTGCTGTACCAGCTTCGCTAGTGGCTCATTCTCCGAGTGATTTTCTTCGATGTTTTCACCGCCCGAATGTGTGGCTGCTGTCGTCGGATGAGTCGTCGGCGCGACATGTGATGTCGCGAAAACCGATAGCGTCGACACCGATAACACGAGCATCGCCGATCGAGTGAGCATTCGTCTCATCGCCACATGATAACGCTCGCAGTGGCCCGGGAGTCAAATGTGTGTTATGGTGCATTCGTCCAGGGTGTAGCTCAGCTTGGTAGAGCGTCTGGTTTGGGACCAGAAGGCCGCAGGTTCGAATCCTGTCACCCTGATTTGTGGGAAATAGATTGTCGGCGTTGTCCCACGTTTGCTGCCCCGAGATTCTATCGAAGCCAATCCGAAATGCCGGGCAACTGAGTCGCTGATCCCGAACGATTTGACGACCGACTATTCGGGGCAATCATCACGCGAAACGATGAAGCATCCGGGTCGGCCGCGAACAGCATCGCCGCATCCACCGCGGCGAGATCATCAGGAATCGCGAGCTCGACACGCGCCACCGCCGAATTCATCTCCGGAAGATCCGCGAGCTCAATTCGAACGAGTGCCGCCGATGACTTCATCGGTAACTTTTGTGAAATCGCCACTTCGCGGCTCGGCCCGACACCATTTCGCCCCGGCATGTTCTGAACCGCGAGAACACCCACGCCGCTGACAATCGCGATCGCGGCGGCGATTTTTAACGCGATTTTTGGAATGCCAAAAATCCGCAAGCGACCAACATCGGTTTTTAACCGATCTGAGTGTGTGTGAATCGCAGTTGAGTGAATCGCAGTTGAGTGAATCGCGTGCGGGTGAATCGCGTCTGGCTGAACAATCGTCGCCCGGATCTCTCGCGTCACGTGAGACCTGATGCGGGAAAAATCGATGTGCTTGTCGACCGCCAGAAGATCAAACCCGCGATCAATCGCCTGATACTGCGCCTGCACTGCCTGAAGCTTCGGATTTCGCGAAATTACTTCCAACAGCACTGCTTCATCGTCGGGTGAGAGTGTGCCGTCGAGCTGCTGGCTGAGAAGATATTCGTAATCGAGTTCCATAGTAACTTTCCATACCGTGTCGCGATCTGGACCTTAAAGAAAATCCTTCAGCATGTCCTTGAGTTTTTTGCGGGCCTGAAAGACATGCCACTTGACGGCCTCGACGCTGCATCCCAGTTGGTCTGCAATGTCCTTTTGCGAACGCCCGTCGATCGAAAACATTGTCAGCACCTGTCGCTGCTTTTCCGGGAGATCATTCATGGCGCGCTTGAGTTGCTCGCCCAGCTCTTTTCCCATCGCAGTGCGGGCCGGGTCAGTTTCGCCGCCGTGAAGACCTTCTCCGCCCGAGTCGGTGCTGTGGTCGCTTCCACTGCCCGCGCCCATTTGTTCTTCGAGAGAAGCCGCCTTGCGAAGCGATCGGCCGCGTCGCTTGTTGAGCGAAAGGTTCGATACGGTTCGCATCAGCCAGCCGACGAATGCCTCTGGCTTTTGCAGTTCCGCGAGCGATGCATACGTCTTGAGGAACGCATCCTGCGTGATCTCTGCGGCGTCGGCGTGATTGCCCAGAAGGCGATATGAGACCGCGGCGGCCTGACGCTGATATTTTTCGACCAAGCGGTCGTATGCCTTGGGATCGCCGGCCAGCGTCAGCCTTACGAGTCGGCCGTCCTCGGCTCCAGGACTTTGACCAGCACTATCGATCTGACCGTCGATCTGACCGTCGATCTGACCGTCGCTCGAAACATCCTTGTCCCGATAACCCTCACCCACGCCACCGGCGTTACGAGGCTGCGAGTAATCGTCCGGCACGTCCGACGCCATAGATAAGACCATCGCCTGAGAGAATCGTTAGTCAAGAAAATCCCGTTCGTCCACATTCGTGCATTTAGACGTAATTCTATGGCAATTCACCCTTTGGCCTGCTTTTCCACCTCCTGTGAATCCAGAGATATTGCCCCGGGTCGTCGCGAACGAACTGCTCGATTGCCTTCGTGTACCGCTGCGTGATGTACATCAGCGGCTCGGGATGATCCTGCCAATCCTTCGGGTGGATCACGTCCTGAGTGCCGACGCGGAATCGAAACCCCTGACCCGCCACGCGACGTGCGTAGCCGACAACCACTGGCACCTCATATTGCATTGCGAGCAGGCCGATGGATTTGTAGGCCGAAGCCTTGCGTCCGAAAAAATCGACGAAGAGCCCTTTGACACCCGCATCCTGATCGGCGGTGAAGCCGACCATACCTTGCGCGGCAAGTGTGGCGGTGACGATATCGGTCGCGCCCTTTTTGGCGATGATCTTTTGCCCGCGGTTCTCCCGCACGCTCATGAGCCAGTGGTTAATGTATTGATTATCCAGCGGCCTCGCGACGCTCATGGTCGGGAAGCCGAGCGTCGCCAGCAAATAGCCGAGCAGTTCCCAGTTGCCGTAATGACCCGTAATCAGAATCATTCCCCTATGGTCAGAGACCATGAGACGCAGCGTCTCGCGGAACTCGCCCAGCTCGACGTACTTTTCAAAATTATCAACATGAACCAGTCGCGTGCTCCACAGGACGTCGATGCCCAGGCAAATCAATTGCCTCATCGACTCGCGGGTGATTGCCTCGAGCTCGCGGTCTGTTTTTTCGGGAAACGAATGACGAAGGTTTGTCATCGCAAGTTTGCGATGCCGTTTGTCGACAAAATACATCACGTCGCCCACGATGTTCGCGAGATAGTAATTGACCGAGATCGGCCAGCAATGGAGCGTCATCGAGACATATCGCAGGGCGAGATACTGAAGCTTGTCGAGAAATTTGTTTCGCGGCTTGGCCAGAGCAGAGAGAGTATCAATCTCTGGGCGCGGCGATAGTCGCAGCGAGGAAAATTCGCACTCCTTCAAGACGGGCCATTCATGATTACGTCACATGAAATTTTGACGCATCACGCAAACGAGCAATTTCAAGTCTTACAAAATTTGGCCGTAAGTCATTTACAGCGGCGGAAGGGAGTCGAACCCTCAACACCCAGGATGGAAACCTGGTACTCTGCCAATTGAGCTACCGCCGCACGGCGACGATGATATCGTGCTTGTAAGAGTTCTGCCAGTAGGCGTGAGTTTTTCAGAGTCAGTGGCCATCGCTTGGGTTGCAACTTCAATCGACAACATTACTGAATTGGGTTTGTGCGATTATTCGTCTTCGTCGAATGAGATGCCGACGATTTTTCGCAGACCTGAAACGAGTTCCTGCATCGTGTAATCGACGGACAAATTGAGCGGCAAATAGACGCCCTGATTGTGGTCGGACGCGATGATGAGTTGACGTGGGCCGTTGGTGGCGTAACCCATCTCCTGCGGCTGATGCCCGTTGATTACGATGCGGGCCTTCATGTTCTGGGCAAACTTGTCGACAGTCTCTTCGCTCATGTGCCTGCCCCATATCAGCTGATACGCGGGCCCGGTTTTGCGCCGATAGTCTTCGCCTTTCAGAGGACGGTTGAACACGGTGTAATCGAACGTATCGATCTCTTTATCCGTCGGCAGCGAGTGCGTGAACAGCAGACCGTTCTGACAGCGAATGCCGAGCGGGAACGAGAGAAAAAAATCACTCATCGTCGCTTCAAGGCGATGATATTTGTCAGGAAAATCCCGCTTCAGTGCCGCCCGAAACGCTTCGCACACCGAAAGCCCGCTTTTCATGATGCCTTCACCATGAATCTGCGCCAGATCATGGTTGGCCAGCATGAAGTGGACCTGATCCGGAAAATCGCATTTCAACTCGGCGGCGGCAACAAGCGTGACCCATGAATCCTCCGCGCCGTTCGCATCGAAATGATCGCCGTGAATCAGTTCATGCAGAACCAGATGCCGCTGCGGGTTATTACCCAGGTCGGCCTTGCGGACGATCTTGCGAAAGTTGTTGCGATTGTCATGGATGTCGCCGGTCATCCAGACCTCTCCCTGAGCGGGCAGATTAACTAGTTGCTCCTGCCGAAGCTGAGAAAGAAGGTTTTCTTCCTTGGCGGTTTCGAGGGTTTCGATGACTGCGTCGGCCGACTGAGGCATAGGGCAGAAGTGTCGCGACTGTCCACCGAATATCAACGCGACATTCCGCTTACGAACAAAAGCCGGCGCAATTAACCGCCCGATTGCTGCAGAATGAGCTGTCCGAATACCCTTCCAGTGCCGCCTGTGGGGGTGAACGAAACGCCCAAAACGTAAGGCCTATCAAGCCGAACTCCTGTTGCGATGAGTTGAAACCGATACGCGCGCGATGTGCGATCGTAATGCTCGCGCTGCTGTTCGATCGACACGACAGGTGCGAGCCAAGGCTGAAACGCCCGCGACCCGCGAGCGTCGGGAGAGCGAGGGTCGTACGAATAAAGATCGAACACGAACGAACCCGCCGCCTTCGTCTGATCGCCGAACGCGTCGGTCAGTTCGACAAATACGTCAAGCCCGTCTGCCGCGGGCGTATTTTCCCAGTGCGAGACCTTGGTAAACACCGGGTGCAGCCGGACCGAAATTGGCGAAAACATGTCCGATTTTGGTGTGGCGATACTCGCCCGCTGGCCGCAGCCGATTTGTGCGAAGCATATAAGTACCACCAGCAGCAAAGATTCTGCCGCGGGACGAACCGTCGGAATCGAGTCGCGAAGTCGGATCACTCTTTTGCTCCAGCGGGTTGCGTCGGCCGCGTGGAGGCTTGATCAGCACCAAGGCTCTTGAACATAAATGCGAACACGTCGGCCTGTTCGTCGATCGCCTTACTGAGCGGCTTGCCCCCGCCGTGGCCCGAGCCGACGTCGTACCGCAGGAAGACCGGATTCTTGTCGTTCTTGAAATTTAGTTCCGCGACGAACTTGAGCGAGTGGGCCGGCACGACGCGGTCGTCGCCGTCGCCTGTCGTGACGAGAATCGGCGGCAGCGGCTGTTTCGGTTTCACGTTGTGCAACGGGCTATACGCAAAGAGCGTCTCGAACATCGGCCGGCTCGCTTCGGCGTTGCCGTATTCAACCGTCCAGAATCTGCCCGTGCCGAATCGATGGAACCGCAGCATGTCGAGCACGCCCACCTCCGCCACGACCGCGCCGTACAGCTCGGGCCGTTGCAACACGCACGCCGCCACGAGCAGCCCGCCATTGCTCCCGCCGTTGATCACCAGCTTGCCCGAGCTCGTATAGCCGTCGCGAATCAGATGCTCTGCCGCGGCGTGAAAGTCGTCGAAAACATTCTGCTTCTTGTCCAGCTTTCCGGCGTCGTGCCATCCGCTTCCATACTCATCACCGCCGCGCAAACACGCCTCAGCGAACACGCCGCCCCGCTCGAGCCATGCGACGTTGAACGCGCTAAATCCCGGCGACAATCCCACCCCGAACCCGCCGTACCCATACAGCAGCGTCGGATTATTTCGATCCAGTTTCATTCCCTTTTTGTACGTCACAAACATCGGCACGCGCGTGCCATCCTTACTGCCGTAAAACACCTGCTTGGTTTCGTACGCCGTCGGATCGAATTCGACCTTCGGCGCGAACCACACCTTCATTTCATTCGTCTTCAGGTCGTAACGAAACACCGTTGTTGGGTAGGTGTAGCTCGTGAAGCTGACGAACATTTCCGAGTCATCCGGCCGTCCACTGACGGAGGCATTGCCGACCGTCGGCAGTTCAACCTCGCGCTCGAGCGTGCCATCGCGTGCGTGAATGTTGATGACGGTCTGCACGTCCCGCTTGAGCGTCACCACCAACTTTCCGCCGATCGCGCTCACGCTCTCGATCACATCGCCCGACTGCGGAATAATGGTCTTCCACTTCTCAGCAGCAGGGTCGTTCAGGTCGATCGCGACCAGTCGCTTACGCGGCGCATTGTCATCGGTCAATGCGAAAAGAGCGTCGCCTTCCGTGTCGACGATCGACGTGCGCGATTTGCTGACCTCAAGCACGCGTTTCCACTCGCCCGGCTGATCGACGGGCGCAACGAGAATTCCCGCGCGATCGTCCGTGCCGAGTGATTCGTAAATCGCCAGCCACTTTCCATCGAAGCTCACATCTGGATAGACACTCATTTCCGGATTGTCAGGCCGCTGGTAAATCAGCGCTGCCTTGGCGACATCGTCGCCGAGTTTATGAAAATAAAGTTTGTGATTAAGTCGCTCCTGATCGGGCGCGACCGATCCGGGTTTTGGAAATCGCGAAAAGAAAAACCCGCTGTTGTCATTCTTCCAAGCCAGACCCGCGAATCGCATGTTTTCAAACACTTCGGGCAACTCCGCGCCAGTCGACACGTTGCGAATGCGGATGGTCTGATCGTCACTCCCGCCCACGCTCTTGCCCCACGCCACAAGCGATCCATCGCGCGTGAAGGCCGTCGAGGAGAGCGCGATCGTCCCGTCTTCACTAAACGTGTTCGGATCAAACAGCACTGTAGGCTCGGCATCAAGCGTTCGGGCCATGAACGTCACCGACTGCTTCTGCAGCCCCGTATTGCGACGAAACACAAAGTAATTGTCGGTTCGTCCAGGCGTGCTGGTTCGCGGATAATTAATGAGCTGCTCCAATCGAGCCCGAAGCTCATCCCTAAGCGGCGTTCCTAGGTAGGCCTGCGTTCGAACATTCTGCGCCTCGATGAAGGATCGCGTCGCGGGTGCATCCGACTGCTCGAGCCAGCGATACGGATCCGCGACGGCCGTGCCGAAATAATAGTCGATGATCGACTCGTCACGGGGGGCCATCATGGGGGCAACAGGCGGCGTAACGTCACGTGTTTCCGCCTGCGCTAAAGCGACGGGCGAATTGTTCAGGCTTAATACAAGGAGTGCCGTCGGCACGAGTAGGTTTGCGGGATTTCGGCTCATAGTTTTTGATTCCACTACGGATTTATCTTTCAAGATCGTTCTCTTGGTCTACTCTTCGTTTCGCCACTCCGAGTACATCTGCAGCGCCATCTGCAACGCGGGCTGTAGAAGTTCGTCGCGCCTGTCGACGACGGCCTCGCGTTCGAGCAATTTATTCTGTTCGTCTTCGAGTTCGGCGAGTTTTGCCTGGCGCAGCTTCGCTTCAATTTCTCTCTGCACGGCGGAGTCGTCGAAACTCCGCTCGACGCTCGCCTTCTTCTCCAGCACTTTTCCGACCCATGCCGATCCACCTGCAAAGACGGCCGGCGTCGTCTTGCCGACCTCCGTGCTCCAGATCGCGTCTTCGACCTCGGTAACGCGATAGCTACCCCGTTCGAGCGGGCCCACAATGCCTTGCCGCTCTCGCAGGCCTTTGTCAGTGTTGAACTCGCCTGATACGACGGCGAAATCCTCACCCGATTCGAGCTTTTGCCTCGCAGTCTCGATTTTCGCTCGTGCGTCGCTCTCACCCGCGGTAGCGAAGTCGATACGGATCACCGCGAACTTTAACTCGGCTTTCTGCGTGAACTGCTTCTCGCGATTTTGCGCAAAGTAGCGCCGCATTTCGTCAACACTCACCCTGGCACGCGGCTGCAGTCGCTTAGAGAAATAAACCGATACGAGTCGGTTGCGATACATTTCCTCTTTCAATTTGTCGTAATCGTAACCCTGTTCGCGCGACACTCGCTTTGCCACTTCCGTCGAACCACCCGCCTGCGTGATGATCCGCTGGCCGTCCTGCATCGCCAATTGCTCGGCCTGATTTTTTTCCGCGCTCGAGGTGTTTCGCTGGGCGGCCGCAAAAAATAGTTCATCACGGATCATCGCCTGTCTGCGATTGCGAATCTCCACCATTGCGGAGACGCGAAACTTATCCTCCGCGAGTTCTTTCGACCGCGCCTTCAAAACCGGCTCGATCCGTCGCAACAGATCATGAGCAAAGAGCGGCGTACCGTTGACCTGTGCGATCATCGCGCCAAGCCACACAAATGTATCGCCCTGCAGCGTGGGAACAGTCGTTCCAAACGTACGATCCGAAAGATTTGCTTCATCCGTCGACTGCACCGCAGGCCGCGGCGTGGTCAGTTCGCCAGAACCCGCACCATTCGAGCGTCCCATGACTCCACCGCCCGGACCACGCCGCGCGCCGGTCGTCGAATTTGTTCGGCGGTCTTCGAGCGATGAACTTTCAAGGGGCGAAATCGTCCGGTCCGGACCACGATCCGAAGTCTTACCGCGAATGCCATCGATCCATCGGCATCCCGACAGGCCGACGCAACTGGAACAGAGCAAAATACTCACGCCAATGGCCCTTCCTTGGGCGAAGCTGGGTCGTTTCATCTTTTCATTGTATCAACATTTGCGTTTCCACTACAGATGACGAGCTCCGCGATTTAATCATTTCAAATTTCTTAGATGTTTACCTCAGTCGTCCAGACCCAAATCCCTCACTATACTTACCTAAGCTAATGGACGACCGAACCCAACCATCCACACCCACGTTCAACGCCGAACAGCTTCGGAGTGATTTTCCGATCCTCGCATCAAGATCCAACGGCAAGCCGCTCGCGTATCTCGACAACGGCGCTACGACACAAAAGCCCAAGGCCGTGATCGACGCAATCTCGGCCTTCTACGGCCAGACCAACGCCAACATTCATCGCGCCGTCTATCACCTCGCGCAGGAAGCAACTTCGCAATTCGAAGACTCACGCAGAAAGGTGCAGCGATTCATCAATGCGCGCGACCCTGTCGAGATCATCTTCACTCGCGGAACCACCGACTCCATCAACCTCGTCGCATCCAGCTTCGGACAAAAGTTCATCGGCGCGGGCGATGAAATCGTCATCACCGCACTCGAACATCACAGCAACATCGTGCCCTGGCAGCTCCTGTGCCAGCGCGTCGGTGCGACCCTTCGCGTCGTTCCAATCTCTGATCGCGGCGAGGTGCTGCTCGATCAGCTGCCCGCAATGCTTAACCAGCGGACCCGACTCGTCTCCATCTCACACCTTTCCAACTCGCTGGGCACGATCATCGACGTCGAGCGTGTCATCAAGCTCGCCCACGACGTGGGCGCGAAAGTCCTGATCGACGGCGCACAATGGGTCGGCCACTTCTCGACCGATGTCCAGCAACTCGATTGCGACTTCTACGTCTTCTCCGCACACAAACTTTTCGGGCCCACCGGCGTCGGCGTGCTGTTCGGCAAGCGCGAACTGCTCGAAGCGATGCCCCCCTATCAGGGCGGCGGAGACATGATTCGGACCGTCTCCTTCGAGGGCTCGACCTGGGCCGAGCTGCCCAACAAATTCGAAGCGGGCACGCCCGACATCGCGGGCGTGATCGGCCTTGGCGCAGCCGTCGATTACGTCACTGCCAACATCGACTTCGAGCAATCATCCAAATACGAGCACGAACTGCTTGAATACGCCACACGCGAACTCTCTTCGATTCCTTCGGTCAGGGTCATCGGCACCGCGCAACACAAGGCGGCCGTGCTCAGCTTCGTCATTGATTCAGAAGAAGGTCGCCCCGGAATCGACCCGCACACGCTGGGAACGCTGCTCGACATCGAGGGCGTTGCCGTCCGAACCGGCCACCATTGCTGCATGCCCGTGATGACGCAATTCAAACTCCCGGGCACGGTCCGCGCGAGTTTCGCGTTCTACAACACGCGGGCGGATGTCGATCAGTTCGTCGCAGGTGTGAAGAAGATCGTTTCCTCGGCACAGTCTTCCGTCGCATCTGCAGCGAGCACTCGACCTGAGTCGGCGCATGTTGAAGTGATGTACGCAGCACCGGCGGCGTCGTCTCCCGCACTCGCGGCCGCAGAACTCGAAAGCGATTTCGCGCTCTTCGACGATTGGGAACAGAAACACGAATACCTTCTCGACCTTGGCATGAAACTCTCGCCCATGCCGGTTACAGAAAAGAGCGAAGCGACGCGAGTCGTCGGCTGTCAATCGACGGTTCACCTCAGCGCCCGCAAAAGGCCCGGCACGTCTGACACGCTCGAGTTTGTCGCCGACTCCGACGCGTATATCGTCAAGGGCTTGATCGCCCTCATCGAACGAGTTTTCAACGGCCAGCGCTCCGCCGACATTCTCGCGTTCGATACGCAGGCTTTTTTCGATCGCCTGGGCCTGGGTCATCACCTCTCGATGGGCCGCCGCAACGGCCTCAGCAGCATTGTCGTTCGCGTCCGGAAATTGGCTACACTTCTCGACGCGCACAGCAGCAGCCAAAAGCATTCAAGCAACGAAAGCAGTTCATGAACCCATCGAATAACCGTCTCAATGTCCTGTCGAATCACGATTTTGTGCGTGATATTCGTGATGCGCCGCGCGAAGATTCGTCGTTCGTCGAGTCGCCTTTGCTGGTTCTGGACGAGCCTCGGCGAGACATCAACTACGACGACATCGGCGAGAAAATCATCGCCGCCATCCGGACCGTGTTCGATCCGGAGCTGCCCGTAAATCTGTTCGACCTCGGCCTGATTTACGGCATCGAACTCAAGTCGCTCGACTCCGGATTGACCGCCCACATCAAGATGACACTCACCTCGCCGGGCTGTCCGGTCGCAGGGACTCTTCCCGGCGAGGTGCAGCGCAAGGTTCAGGCGGCCGCGGGGCTTATTTCCACAACGGTCGAACTCGTCTGGCAACCCGCGTGGTCGAAGAGCCGCATGTCAGAAGCCGCCCTTCTCGAATGCGGCTTGCTTTAATGCTTTGACGCTTGATGCTTCTAAATAACCTCGATGTTTCGTTTCGGCTCAAAAAAGAATCACGTCGCCAAACCTGTTTCCGGGCCACGCGTTGACGCAAGAAAATGCGTCGACACATTCAATGGCAAATACCCGCACGTAGGGCTATTTGATTGTGGAGAGAAAAAGATTTGGGTGTGTCGTCCTTTGTCCGGCCAAGCGATTCGCACGTCGCACGCCGCGCTCATCACCGGCGTGGACGACGCCACCGGAACCGTGTGGAAAGATCGCTTCATCTGCTTCTGGTTTTACACCCCCGATACAGGCTCGGGAAACGCGTTCAACTACCCGCTCGATTGGAGCGAGGCGCACCTTTTGGTTCGCATCGACCCGCATTGGGATTATGACCGTCAGCGCCTCATCCCGGCCGAACTGTCGGATCAGGTCGAGGCCAATCTCGGACGCCAACTCAAGCACGGCGAGACGATTTTTCGATGGTTCGTCGCGTCGAAACTCAAGTACCCGTTCTCGCTGCATCTCGTCGCGTCGCGATTGCAGGATTCGCAGTTTTACGTCAAGCGATTCGAGGCTGAGGCCTAAACGGTTTGGGAGAGTTTAATCGCCTGCAGCCGCTTCTCCTCAGGCTCGGGAATTCGGATGTAAGCGGGAACAAGACTTTCCGCGGCAACGAATTCACCACGAGCCGCGGCCTGCATGCCAAGCATTGCAACCACTGACGCCCGTCCGCGCGACATCGCTTCGTCACACATCACCGTGTCAGCATGTGCATCAATCGCCAAGCGATGTTCTTCGACGCCCTCGCCTAGAACGACAACCGCTCCAGTCTTCTCCGCAAGCAATGCCGATGCGGTTGTGAGTCGACCACACGCGGGCGTGGAACTGACCCAGGTTTGATCGACGCGTGAAAAACGCTCGCCGAAAATTTGGCCGCGCTTGGCGTCGAGAATGACGGCGACCTCGCTCAATTTAATTGCCGCGTCATTGACTACGTTATGCGCGATCGCCAGCAAACTCGGCACAGGCACGACGCGCGCGCCGCTCGCCATCGAGATCGTCTTCGCCGCCGTCACGCCCACACGCAGGCCCGTAAAGCTTCCCGGCCCAATCGACACATAAATTTCCTCGATCTCACATGGCAAAACCCCGGCCGACTGAAACATCGAATCCAGCGACTGAAACAAGCCCGATGCGTGTTTCATTCCTTGTTCGAACACGCGCTCGTCGATCACCACGCCGTTCATGCAAATAGCGGCCGAGCCGACTCTGCCCGAAGTTTCAATCGCGATCGCGATACGCCTGCCCATTTCGGTCATGTTACTCGATATGATTGGGAGCATGAACGTTGAGATCAACGCAATCCCCAATCCGCTTATCGCACACGATGGCTCGCGAATCGATACTGCGTCGCGATGGCGAGCGAACAGAGCGAGCCTTCTTAATCTGTTCGCGTCGCACGTTTACGGCCGGCCGATCGACGCACCGACCGATTTCGTCATTGAAGACGACAATAGACGCGAGGTGCCCGCAGTCGGCGGTCTTCGAAGGCTCGTCACGTTGTCGTTTCCGCCTGGCACGCAAATTCGTTTGCTGCAATACACGCCGATCGGCGCAGTCCGCCCGACGCCCGCATTCGTGTCGATGAACTTCATCGGTAATCAGTCGATCGCTGAAGAAGACGACGTTCCGATCGAGCGCGGCCGAATCGTGGATTATCCGAGCGGCGTCACTGTGAATCACCGTGCGACAGAGCAATCACGCTCCAGTTGCGTCGATTACCTGCCCATCCGAACACTGCTTCAGCGCGGCTACTCCGCGATCACATTCTGTTGCGCCGACATTGAGGAGGATTTTCCCGACGGGCACATCACGGGCTTGCGGGGCCGAACGAATCAACCGATCGAGACAACCGGCGCGATCGGCGCGTGGGCGTGGGGATTGTCGCGAGTGCTCGATTACATCTCGCGCTGTGAACCGGCGATCAATGTGAAACGCGTAGGCGTCATGGGGCACTCGCGAATGGGCAAGGCCGCACTCTGGGCGGCGGCGTGTGACGAACGATTCGCGATTGCGATCAGCAATCAATCGGGCCAGGGCGGGGCGGCGATCCACCGCAGACGCGTGGGCGAGACGATCGGGCAAATCACGCGAGCGTTTCCGCACTGGTTCTGCGCGTCGCATCAGGCATTTGAGGGCAGGGAAAATGAGCTACCGATCGACCAGCATCAATTGCTCGCGCTGATCGCGCCAAGGCTCGTCATGGTCACAAGCGCGATCGATGATCAGTGGGCCGACCCGGACGGAGAGCGCCTCGCGTGCGAACTCGCCCGGCCCGTCTTCGAACTGCTCGGATTGCCGAACCTGAATTATCACTGTCGCCCCGGGACGCACGATGTTTGGCCCGAAGATTGGGACCGGTTCTTAGAATTCGCCGATCGACATCTGATGGACGCGTCGAAGCCGGACTGACCTATCGCGTGCGAAGCCCGCTTGGCCCTATACTTATTCGCGATGGATTCTTCTCATTTCAACCAGCGTCTTCCCGCCGCCATTGATGCGGTCATCAACAGCATCGACGAAATCGCTTCGATGAGGCGGCTCGATCGAGCGACGCTGCCGAGTCGAGACAACGCCGCGAAGACGCTGGAAAAACTTCTACAGGTCGTCTTTCCGGGCTACTTCGGTCGGCAAAACCTGACGACTGAAAACGTGCGGTACCAGACGGCGGCGCTGTGCGCGGAGATCGCCGAGGAATTGTACGAGCACGTACGATTTTGCCTTCGATACCGAGAGCGGATCGACCGACCCGAGGACAACGAAAAGTGTGGACATTGCGACAAGGAGGCCGCGGATGTTGTCGCATCATTCATCGAAGGACTTCCTGCGGTGAGGAAGCTTCTCTCGTTCGACGTGCAGGCCGCGTTCGACGCAGACCCAGCCGCAACGAGCGTGGATGAGACGATCTTTTGCTACCCGGGCATTTACGCGATCGCGGTGCAGCGCCTGGCTCACGAGCTGTATCGCGCGAAAATTCCATTGTTGCCCAGGGTGTGGACAGAAATCGCCCACTCGCACACCGGCATCGATATTCACCCCGGCGCGCAGCTCGGCACGCGATTTTTCATTGACCACGGCACGGGCGTCGTCATCGGCGAAACCACATCCATCGGCGACAACGTCAAGGTCTATCAGGGCGTGACCCTCGGAGCTCTTTCGCCCGCGCACGGGCAGGCCCTGCGCGGAACCAAACGCCATCCGACTATCGAAAACGACGTCACGCTTTATGCGGGCTGCACCATCCTGGGCGGCGAAACCGTCATCGGCGCGGGCAGCACCATCGGCGGTAACGTGTTCATCACCGCTTCGGTTCCACCCAGGCACCTGGTTCTCGCCGAACCGAAGATGAAGCTTCGCGATCGGCGCCCTCGAAGCGAACGAGGCGCGGATTCAAGTCAAGACACCAGCACAGATGCCGACGCTTCTGACCTGAGCTGGTCGATCTAGAAGATCAGATTGCCAACGAGCCGCCGCTCAGATTTTAGTACCAGCAGTTCAGCACCAGCGCCGGCTCACGCGTTTTGCCTTCGAACGTCATCACTGTGCTGGTGACAAATTTCACTTCAACATCCACGTGCTCGTCGAGCCAGAGGTTAATCGCATTGTCGAGATAGCGGAGCCCTTCGTCAGAGTATTTTCCGTGGAAACTTTTCACACGGCAAGCTCCGTTTCCAATCACCGTGGTTCGGCGTTTGAAGTTCTCATTGAACTTCTTCTCATCGCCACCAAATGCGACGATCCTTTTAGGTGGCGCAGTGGATGCAGCTCCCGCGACGGAACCGCCGGCAACTGATCCACCTGCTACGGAGCCTCCAGAAACTGAGCCACCCGAAACCGAACCTGCCGACGACGGCGTTTTCGTTTTCGCAGGAGCGTCTTCGAGCAACTCGAGCAGGTCTTCATCGTTGTCCAGACGAATCTGATCGCCCCGCGCTTTGTCACCCGGATTCTTCGCAGACTGATTACTCGCCTTGTGTTTCTGCTCCCACTCTTCACGACCAATCTGAAGTGGATCAATCACGGCAGCCTCCTCATGAGTTGTAAAAAAACCGAACGATGTGATGCGCCTTAGGAAGACACAATGTCATTGTACCATCCGATTTCAAGTTAAGGAGAAAACGCACCTCAAATGAGCTTTTCCGGTTCAGGACTCGACCGCCTACTCCACTGTCACGCTCTTGGCGAGATTTCGCGGCTTGTCGACATTGCAGCCGCGCAGAACGGCCGCGTGGTAGGCGATGAGCTGAAGCGGAATCACACTCAGAAGCGGCTGAAGCGGCTCGATCGTATGCGGAATTGAAATGACGTGATTTGAAAGTCTGTGGATGTTGCGATCGCCCTCGGTTGCGATGGCGATCACCTCACCGCCGCGGGCACGGACTTCTTCGATATTGCTGACAACCTTTTCGTACTGACTTCCACGCGTGGCGATGAACACCACGGGCATCCCCTTATTGATCAATGCGATCGGCCCGTGCTTCATCTCGGCCGCGGGCATTCCCTCTGCATGAATGTAGCTGATCTCTTTCAGCTTCAGGGCGCCTTCCAGTGCGACCGGATAGTGATATCCGCGTCCGAGGAATAGCCAATTCTCGCGCTCCACGAAGTTCGCGGTTAAGTCTTTGATCGCGGAACTCTGCAGCAGCGTTCGCTCGATTTGTTCTGGGATGGTCAGCAGCGCGTCGATGGTCTCTTGTAGCTGCGACTGGCCCATGAATTTTCGCCGCGCCAGATAAAGCGACAGCAGTATCAGTGTGACACACTGGCACGTAAATGCTTTGGTCGAAGCAACGCCGATCTCAGGGCCCGCGTGCAGATAAAGCCCTGCATCGGTTTCTCTCGCGATCGTGCTGCCCACCACGTTCACCACGCCAATGCCGGTCGCACCTTTTTCGCGGGCTTCGCGCAGCGCCCATAGTGTGTCGATCGTTTCACCGCTCTGGCTTATTGCCACGCACACCGTGTTCTCTTCCACGATCGGATTTCGATAGCGAAACTCACTCGCGTACGTGCATTCCGTCGGCACTTTCGCGAGATCTTCCATAACGTAATCGCCGACCATTCCCGCATGCCAGGCCGTGCCCTGACCCGTCAGAATAAATCTCTTGGCGGCGACGAGTTCCTTGTGAACCTTCGTCAAACCACCTAGGACGATTCGCCCCTCTCGTTGTTCAACTCGTCCGCGCAGACAGTTCCGAATCGCATCGGGCTGCTCGAAAATTTCTTTGAGCATGTAATGCTCGTAGTCGCCAAGCTCGTAGGCCTCGAGCTTGATTTCGAGCTGCTCAATCACGGGCGAAATTTCGATATCATCCGTCGTGGTCGTGGTGAACGAATCGGGGCGAATGATCGCCATTTCGTTGTCGGAGAGATAGATCACGCGCGAGGTGTGCTCGACGATCGCGGCCGCATCGGAGGCGACGATATATTCTTCATCACCCACGCCAATAATCAAAGGCGAACCCTTTCGCGCCACGACCAGCGTGTCGGGTTCGTCGCTACAGATAACAGCAATTCCGTACGTACCTTCCACCTCGTGCAAGGCCGCCTGCACGCTTCGTAGGAGAAGCGAGTTGCCCGATGAATTACCCGATGAATTGCCAGATGAATTGCCTGAGGTGTCGCCAGACTTTTGAAGCTCGGTGTAGACGTGGCCGATCAGCATCGCCAGTGCTTCGGTGTCGGTCTGACTTTTGAATTTGAGTCCCTTTTCTTCGAGCAGGCTTTTGAGCGCAAAGTAGTTCTCGATAATGCCGTTGTGCACCACCGCGATGCGGCCGAGCGAGTCAAGATGAGGGTGCGCGTTTTCTTCCGTCACCCCGCCGTGGGTCGCCCAGCGTGTGTGGCTGATGCCGATGTGGGCCGCGGGCAACTTTTTTTGCGTGAGTGATTCTTCCAGCACCGCGATTCGCCCGACGGCGCGTCGAATGTTCAACATTCCTCTCGCGTCGATAAGCGCGACGCCTGCGGAATCGTACCCTCGATACTCGAGCCGCTTCAGGCCCTCAACCAGTACCGGCTGAGCCTGCTTACGACCGACATACGCGACGATTCCGCACATACTGCTCCCTTGAAAGAGTCGATTGTTCCGAACTGACGCCGAAAGATCGCACAAACGGCCTGCAAAACCAAATGAAATCTTGCCACTTTTGATTTACCGGACCATCTGATTCGTAAAAATAGCCTCTGATTTCTTCCGAATTCCACATGGCTCGTCGGCCGTGAGTTCGATCCGCAGGCGGAGCAGATCAATTTACCTCAAAACAGAAAACGTAATCAAGACCAAACTCGTCTTGCTGGTTGCGCACTTTTCAAACTTCCGCTCACGTACGGTAACCAGCATCGCTTGCGGCGACCTCACTCCGCGAGCGACGCCCACTCCGACCTGAGATGCGACGGCACGGTGCCCTGTCCGATCACATTTCGTGCACGCGATCGCAGCAGTCCGACCTCGTCGGGCTTGTTCATCTTCGCCAGCAGTGCCGCCTTTCCGACGATCGCGTCGAGGTAGTTCGGATCCAACTTAAGTGCGCGATCGAACGTCTCCGAGGCCTCCTCGTTCATCGCACGCGCCACCAACACTCGCGCGAGTGTATCGAGCGGTACTGCATTGTCGGGCGAAAGCTTGATGGCACGCCTGGCTAATGTTTCAGCTTCTTCGAGTGAGGAATTGCTGCTTAGCAGCGCATAGGCGGCGGCGTTGGTGATTGCCCCGCTCTCGCGCCGGTCCTTTGCGGCGTCGAGAAGAGATTTTGTAGCGCCACCGATATCGCCAGACCGGCGCTGCGCATCGGCGTAAAGCAGCACCACCCCTTCGGCGGCACCTGGTCTTTGCGCGGCCTCGCGGACTTCTTCTGCTGCGCGTGTTGCGTCACTCGAATCGCCGGAGGATTCGAAGAGCACCAACCATTCTGACGCGACAAAAGCATGTTCGAGATCGCCCGTTTCATCCTTCGGAATGAACCGCGCCACCTGCCGCAGCATGTCGCGCCTCACGATCACTTCTTTCGCATAACGACTGCTCGACGCCCACGCGGATCGCGCTGCGGCATTCGTAACGAGCATCGGTTCGAGCAATCGAATAGCACCATTCAAATCGCCGGCCTGTGATAGCGAATCCGCTGCGACGCCCAGCAGAATAGAAAAACGATCCGGGTTGTTCGACAGTGTGCCCAGATGCGGGCGAACCCATTGCGCTGCCTGGTCATAACGCCCCGCATCGAGCGACATGGCGGCCATGAACAGATCGGATTCTGTTTTCTCGATCTCTGTCTTTGCGAGTTCCTTCCATCGCTTCGCAAACTCGATCGCCATTGCATCTCGCCCCGCAGCGCGAAACGTCATGCTGGCGAGCTTCAAGGCCGCCGGATTTCGCGGAGATGACTCAACGACCTTCCTGGCGAGTTCTGTTGCCTCAGGCCAGAGTTGGAACTGAACCGACAACGCGATGGCGCGTTCGTACAGTGGAAGAGATGTCGGAAATTGCGTCGCGAGCCACACCATCGATCGAGCGAATGCTTCATCGACTCTGCCTGTCGAATCACGCTCGAGTGCGTCGGCAAGGGAATCAAGCGTTCGCGCCTGAGCCACGCGTGCGGGGTCTGACGCGAGTGCTCTCGCTAGTTCCCGAAGTTCTGCGGGCGTTGTCGCACCTGCAAGGCGCACCTCGCTCAGCACGGCCGCGACTTCGGGATCTCCCGGCATCGCATCGGCTGCTTGCTTAGACAACTCTTCGAGCCCAGCGCGATCGCCATGAGCAAGCTCGAATTGAATCGACTGAACCCAGGCCTGAGACGACGCGACAGCCTGTTTGCGAGCATTCTCAAGTAGCACCCGTGCGATGTCAGGCTCATTGAACTCCGCGTGATAGCGCGCGGCCAGGAGATACGCCTTAAGACGTTGTTGTGGTTGCGTCGACATCTCGGCGGCGGCGAGACAGTCTGAAAGCAGTTGCTGCGCGCGGACTTCATCGCCCGAGCGACGCAGAAACGCCGCGGCCGACAATCGTGACGACGCATTGAGATTGGGTGCTTCGAGCACGCGCGAATAGAGACGCGCGGCATCACTGGTTTCTCCCGCGGCGGCCTTAAGCTCGGCGAGCAGGAGCAGCCCGTCGGGGTCGATCGCGTTGCTGGCATCGGCGCGCTCAAGTAACTGCGTCGATAAGTCAGGTCTTGCCGCGTCGATGAGTGCCGTGGCGACCCTTAGCCTCTGCTGCGGGTCGGTCTGTTCGAAGGCGGCGAGCCGTTCAAGAATTGGCTGAATCTCGCGCGTCTCGCCCGTCCGTGAGAGCACGCCGACGAGCGCCATCGCCGCACGCGGATCGGACGAATCCTGCTCGATCGCCGCGCGAAGCTGACTCGCGGCGTTCGAAAGTGAGTTCGACCGCACAAGCGCATCGGCAAGGAGTAGTCGCGGCTCAAGACGGTCTGGCGATGTCTGGACCACCTCGCCGAGCAGAACGGCCGCCTTGCGGAGGTCCTCCTCGCTTCCGCCATCCATCAGCCAGCGAGCCTGCTCGATGCGGTATCGCCCGCCGTCCACACCGCTCAGGATGCGTATCTTTTCGATTGACTGTGACAATGCCTGCCGATCGCTCCGCAAGGTTCGGGCCTCATCAAGAAGTGTAAGGTGCGCCGCAAGTTGATCCGGAAAGTCCTTTGTCAGTTGCTTCCACAAGCCCGGCGCGTTCGTGGGATCAATGGACTCAAACAGGCGAGCGCGAGCGATCCGCCAGTCGAGCAGCGAACCGACCACCCTCGGGGCGGCGTCGAAAAGTTGAACCGCCTGAACCGGCCCTGCCTGCTGTTCAATCGCGAGCGATTCAGACAATGCCAAATCAGGCGACAGTTGGTTTACGCGTTTCGCAGCTTCAATAACGGCGGACTCGAGATTGAGTGAGTGCTCCTGCGACACGACAAAAAGCTGCTCGAGCGAGGCGGCGGATTTGGACTGGATAGAATTCAAATATGACGTGGCGGCTTCGCGAGCTTCTGCTGTTCGAGATGCCCGCGCGAGCGAAGCGACATAGACCGGCAAAATCGTCGGTTCGTTTGGAAACTGACGGTTGTAAGTTTCCAGGCTGCGCAGCAATTCCGCGGCCATCTTTAAATCAGGCTGTTTTCGCAAACGCAGATGCGTGGTCACGACCAATTGATTGTTGGTCAAACGCTGCCCGGGCTGACGCTGAAACGCCTGACGAGCCGACTGCCACGCCTCTTCGATTCGACCCGCCTGCAGATAAGATTGCGACATTTCCAGGTGCGGCGTCGCCCAGCTTGGCGCGAGCTTCGCGCTGTCGGTCCAGCTTTCGATTGCCGCATCGAGATCGCCCGCGCGAGACAGATTCGATGCGAGCCAGGATCGTAACACCGGATTTTCCGGGTCGTTCAAAATCAAATTGCGGAGAATCGTACTCGATTCGGACAGGGTCACATTCGGTGAGTCGAACCGCAGTTTGATCGCGCTCGACCAGTTCTGTGCGACGCGATCAGCCCGGCGTGACTCAAGGACGGCCAACAGCTTCCTCGCCGCTTCCGCCTGATTGAGAGAAAAGAGCGACATCGCGTGGTACGAGATGAGCGTCGAACTCGCACCCGCCTGCGAAGTTTCAGGCGCGAGCCGTTCTGCAACATCCGCAAAGCGTCCGCCTTGCCAGAGACGTTCGATGAGCGGTTCGAGCAGCTCGGCCGCGCGTGCTTCAAGCGACACGCGTTCGAGCAACTGCTCGGACTGATCGAATCGGCCGGTGCGGTCGAGGGTGTCGACCAACATTCGGACGAAATCTGCGTCATCAGCGATCGGCTCACTGAGCAGTCGATTGACGATGTCCTCTGACCCTGTTGCGTCGCCCGCGATGAGCCTGGCACGCGCGAGCACGAGCTGAAGCCGATTATCTGCGGGATTTTCATCCGCGATCGCCTTCGCCCGGGCGACAATCTCGGAGGCGGGAAACTTTGCTCGACGCATGATTTCGATGGTGCGAATGTGTGCCGATAGGTCGGCCGGAGAAAGCGCGTTTAATTTTCTAGAAGCAGTGAGTGCCTCTTCAAGTCGATTCTGCTGGGCGAGCACCTCGACGCGATAACGCAGACTCATTAGGTCATCCGGATGGGCTGCGAGCGATTCTTCAGTGAGCTGAAGCAGCTCGCTAATCAGGCCGCTCCGTGCGTACACGTCGATAAGAATGTGCCGGGCCTTGGTGTTTGACGGAGCACGCAGAACAAGATTGCGAAGCAGCTTTCGCGCCTCACTTAGACCCCGGCCGTCATGGGTGTCGAGCTTCGCGCGGCTGTCGGCATATGCGAGGATCGCCTCATCGTCCTCCGGGCTTTTGTCGACAACACGCATCAGTTGCGACACCGTTTTCTGATAATTAAGCGCTTCATACGCCTTCAAGCCTTCAACGCGGTCGGCCTTGAGTTGCTGGCCGCGAACGTACTGGTTGCGTGCGTAGACAACTAGACCAGCCACGAAGACCAGACAGAGCACGCCCGCAAGGATCGCAAGCCGCCGATAGGATTTTGATCGAAGACTCATGAGAAAGGTTTGACAGTCAAGCGAACAGATAGAGTAAGGACGTCCAAAATTGATGGTGGACAGGGGTGGATACGAACTCGCCCCAATTCACTATCGACTATTGACAGGCCGGACTCCAAACCCGGGCGTGCGGTATGTGTCCGATAGTCCCCTTCCCGGGACGTCGTCATCGTTCGAACTGCGACTCGGAGATTCTGAATCACTATTCAGTGCGACATCAATCGCCTAAAAATTCGCCTTCGGCACGACCACTCCAAGGCCCCATCCGCCCCCTCCCTGCGTCAGCTTAAACAGGATTCGATTGACGCCCGACTTGAGCTTGACGGCAACCTCGTCGCTGGGCACGTAGCCGCGCTGCGTGTCTAAGGTGTGCACGACTACGCCGTTGAGCCAGAGCTTCACGCCGTCGTCGCTACCAACTTTCAGCACGCAGTCTCGGGCGTGGATTGATTCGATCTCGGCGTACGCATAGGCAACGCAGTTCAGGTGACGTCCGAGAACGTTGTCCAAGCCAAGCAGGCCGTTCTTGCGAACGTCGCCTGTCTTCTTCCACTGAAGCGGCGTTGCGCCGTGGGTGTGATTTTTCGTCAGGTCGATATGCCCGCTGGCAGAAAAGGCCGGGCTGACGATCGCGTGCTCGATTTCGGGTGCCCACTCCACAGGAGGCTGCTCGGCCTTGCCGTAAGAAACCGGCCCTAACACATGCCATTCCCGAATCGCATCCGCGGCGATTTCTTTCTGCGTCGAGTCCCAGCTCGCGCGAAGCTGTTCACGTGTGGGCGGATGGAATACTTTTCCACTCGTCGCGACGAGCGTTTTCTTCGCATCCAGATCCGGCAGTACGCCGCCGTCCTTGATGAAGCCGTGACCGGCGATGAGCTCGTCGCACATGTCGACGATCTGATCCGTATCGAGTGTCGCCGCCGTCAGCGGATCGAACATCGCCGCCTGATAAATATGATCGCGACGGCCTTCCATTGCGGCGCGGATGAACAACTCGTGCTGAATCACGTGCGGCATCATGTAGCCAATCAATTGCGGCGGCAGCGCGCCGACCGTCGTGAACTGCAGTCCTGCGCGATCGACCAGCGTCGGCACTTCAGCAATCGCATCGGGCGGAAGATTGCTGATCGCGCCTCGATTGGGCATGTTGCCGTACACCACTGAAGGCTTGCCGGTCACCATGCTATGGATGATCGTGCTGCCATACTCATGACTCCGCGTGTGCTTCAGCGGCTCGTCATTTTGAGAGACCTTTTTCATCCTCTCGAACTCATCCACGATTCCATCACACCGGCGGAGATACTCATCAATTGGAATATCGAATTCCTTGACGCGCGCCGGGCCGTGCGGAATGAAGTGCGCGCTGTACTCGGCATTGTGCTCGCTCGATTCGGTGATGAAATGGCCGAATCTCTTCATGAGTTCGAAGCGAACTTTGTTGGTCTTGTAGACCTTGGGGTCCTTCATCGCGTCGAACAGGCGCGGATACAGATCCTGGCCGGTCTTCTCGAGCCGTGTGAAGAACGACATGTGGTTGATGCCGCCGCAGATGAAGCCCAGCTTCGGGTCGTGAGGATCCTCGCCGATATAGCCCATGAGCTGGTCGAACGTGCCCTGCACACTGTGACACAGCCCGACAGCCCGGCTCAGGCCGCTGCGTGTGATGGATTGCATGTTCATGCTCATCGGGTTGCTGTAGTTCAGCAGAGTCGCTTTCGGCGCGACGTCGAGAATGTCCTTCACCATGCCATTGAAAAATGGAAACGTGCGTAATGCACGAAACATGCCGCCCGGGCCCGTGGTGTCGGCGATGGTGAAGTTCAGGTCGTATTTTCGTGGAATCTCAAAATCCACCAGCGTGCTGTCAAACCCGCCGATCTGCACCATACAGATCACGAAATCAGCGTCACGCAGCGCCTCGCGGCGGTCGGTCGTCGCCTGAATCTTCGGGTTCGCACCCAATCCCTTCGCAACCTTTCGGCACAAGCCTGCGCCGACTTCTAGCCGGTCCGTGTCCACATCCATGTAGCTGAAAGTCGCATCCCTAAATTCCGGGTACGACAAAATATCGCCGGTAAGGTTGCGACTGAACACCACACTGCCTGCGCCGATCAATGCTACTTTAATCATGATGCTAGTATATCGGTGAATGACGGGGACCCCGTCAAGTCAATCTCAGGAATTGTCAGGAATTGTTATGACGAACTCTAAACCTTTGGCGATCATCACCGGGGCGGGTCGCGGAATCGGCCGGGCCGTCGCGATACGACTCACGCAGCTCGGCTACAGGTTGGTGCTGGTCAGCCGCACGACCGAGCAGTTGCAGGAGACGCTGCGCCTGCTCGGCACCACTATTTCAAATTCTGATGCCATCGCAGTCACCGCCGACGTAACGATCGCGTCGGATATGCAAAAGGTCGTCGATCAGGCGATCAAATTCACGGGCCGAATCGACGTGGTGGTGAACAATGCCGGATCCGCCTCTCTATTGACTGTCGAAGGTACAACGCCCGCGGAGTTCGACGGGCAGATCGCGGTAAATCTTTCGGGGGCGTTTTATCTCACGCATTACGCTTGGCCGCATCTGAAGCAAAGCAAGGGCGTGATCGTCAACGTCAGCTCGCAGGCCTCACGAGATCCACTGGTTACGCCAGACGGCACGTTCCATGCCTACGCCGCCGCCAAAGCGGGCTTGAATCTGCTTACACTCACGCTCGCGCGCGAGGGTGCTCCGCTGGGCATTCGCGCCTTCTCAATTGCACCGGGCGCAGTAGAAACCAAGGCCCTGCGTGATATCGCATCGAAGGATGTGTTTCCCGAGCACCTCACGCTCTCGCCAGACGACGTCGCACAGACGATCGAAGCGTGCATCGCCGGGCCGCTTCGCCATGCCTCGGGTGAAGTGATCTGGATGAAACGCTAAACTAACAACCGAGTCTCTTTCACCTGTACCTGTCATGCCGCCTGATTCTTCTGTCGCCCCTCCATGAGCACATCACCCGTCGCACCTTCGCACAAAACCGTTCTGTTTCTCTGCACCGGAAATTACTATCGATCCCGTTTTGCAGAGCATTTGTTCAATCATCTGGCTCGTGACGCGGCAATCAACTGGCTGGCCGAATCGCGCGGCCTGGCGCTCGAAGTTTGGGTCAATCCCGGGCCTATTTCCCCGCACACGCTCGAACGGATGAAACAGCTTCGTTTAGACGATCAGGCCATTCATCGCGAGCCCGAGCAAGTCACCTACGGCGACCTTAGACGCGCTGACCTCATCGTCGCGCTCAAAGATACCGAGCACCGGCCGCTTCTCGATCGAAAATTTCCGGGCTGGTCGAGTCAGACCGCGTTCTGGCACGTCCACGACGTCGCAGACCTCGAACCCGATCAGGCCTTGTCGCAAATCGAACAACACACCCGAGAACTCATACTCGACCTGAAAAAACAATCATGACGGAAATGGAAATATACAACTCGATCGGCGAAGAAGGCTTCACACTCCTTGTCGGCGCTTTCTACCAGCGTGTGAAGACCGACGACATCCTAGCGCCGATGTATCCCGCTGATGATTTTGTCGGCGCGGAAGTTCGATTTCGAGACTTCCTCATCCAGCGCTTCGGCGGACCCACGCGATACTCCGACCAGCGCGGCCATCCGCGATTGCGCATGCGACACGCGCCGTTCACCATCAACCAGGCCGCTCGCGATCGCTGGCTCATGCTCATGACCCACGCCGCGAGCGACGCCAACATCACGCCGGAGGTGTGGCAACTCCTTTTGCCTTACTTCGTCAGCACGGCGAATCACATGATGAACGCGCCAGGATAAACGCGTCACGATCACCAAACCTCACGACAACAACCAGCACTCCGAATGCTTTTTAGCGCAGGCAAAATCCTTCCGATACTGCTGCTCTTGGGCGGCGGCGCCTTCGTTCTGCTCGCATCTCGTTTGACTGGATCAAACACACTCAGCCAGCATCCGGACTTCATCGTCTGGACATTTTCTCCAGACCGAGCCGCGACTTATAAAGACTCAATCGACGTCGCGAAGTTCGAAGCGATCACCGGCCGACGCGTCTCCGTTCGCCTGATGAGCCCGGCCGTGCTGAATCTGAAACTCGGTTCTTTGATCGACCTCGATCAACCCACGGATGCGCTACCCGACGCGGTCGAAATCGAACTCAGTTACCTGGGCCGATATTTCACCGAACAAGAGACAGACGCAGGCAGCGCGGTCGGCCTCTTGCCGCTCGACGACTTACTCTCATCAAGCGCTGCGACCTTGAGCCCCGCGCGACTTGAAAATTGTAGATTACTGAACTCTGTTTTCGCCTTGCCCCTCGACGTGCATCCCGTCACGATCACTTATCGCCCCGACCTGTTCCTGGCCGCGGGCATCGACATTGAGAAAGCCACGACCTGGCCGATGTTTATCGCCGCGTGTCAGGCGTACCAAAATTCGCGCGACAAAAACGCCGCTTCAACCCCCGATATCCGCATCGGCCGACGTGCGCTCGGTGTGCAGCCTTTCAATTCCGAGTTGGCGATGATGATTCTTAATCAGCGTGGAGTTTCGCTGATCGATTCGTCCGGCAAATCAAGACTCAAAGACCAGCACGTGCTCGATGTCGCGAGTCTTTGTGCGCGCATGATCGCGTCAGACGGCATCGCACTCGCGCACGGGGCGGCAGACGACGCTTGGGCTTTCGATCTCGATTCGGGCAAAGTCGCGGCGATCATCACGCCCGACTGGCGCGCTCAGCAACTCACTCGCCGCGCCCCGGAACTTGCGGGCAAAGTCCGCATGATGCCGCTTCCGGTATTCGACCCGCTACTTGATGTTCCAACCTCCACGTGGGGCGGCACCGTCATCGCCATCCCGCTTCACGCGCGGAGCACGACAGACAGCCTAACGTTCCTCAGAGTCCTCTACCTCGAGTCGCAACAACCAT
>JBBQKP010000001.1:0-56576 GCA_038326995.1 Tepidisphaerales bacterium | reverse complement strand
CGCCTTCGATTCGATTGACCGGAATGCCGAGCGGCGCGAGCACGGCATTCAGCACCGACAAATCAATGCTGCTGAGGGTGACATCGGCGCGGGCCGAGAGCTTGGTCGGGTCGGTTTTAATGATGCCCTTATCAACGGCATCGGCGTGGGCTTTGAAATCGACGGTGCTGATTTTGCCTTGGGTCTGGTAGACAAGTTTGCCTTCGAGGCCGATGTCTTTTTCCGGGTCGAGCAGATCGATCAGGATCGTGCTGCCCTTTTCAATTTTGATCGGCGCGACTGCCTTTCCCGCGATCGCGGGCGGCTCGATCGTGCCCGTGAGATTGATCACGATCCTCCCTTTTACGTTGGGAAGTTCGATGGGAATGTCCGCAGAGCTTCCCGTCGGCGTTGATGGCGTCGAGGAGGAAGATGTTACGAACGTCCGCTGGAGGTTCGATGACCCATCGGCCTCGATCTTCAATCTGACGATGTCGGCATCAATGACGGTATTGCCCAGGTCGTAGTCGCCTCGAATTGCAGAGAGCAGCGAGAGGTCTGTGCGGACGCTTGCATCGATCGCGACGATTTGTTCGGCGTCGGTGATTCGGATGCCGCTGATCGATTGCCCGCCGAACCAGCCGAACGACCACGAGGCGATGTCGAGCTTCGCGTTGGGGTGCGCGAGCGCTGCGCTGCTGGCGCGGGGCAGAATGAGCGAACGCACAATGCCGGTTGAAACAATCGTGGGCAAAAGCAAAACTACCAGCACGAGGAGGATAACCAGACTCAGCAGCACATAAGGCCAGCGGCGACGCTTGCGGGGAACGGGGGCTTGAGACGGCACAGCTGATGTAGGTACTTCACTCATTGGTCTTAAGTGTATCGACAGGTCGAATGATAAAGCTAAGCCGCAATCGGCTACTTCCTCCGCATTGCAAAACTGACAATCCCGGACTCGCCGTTGTAGCGGTATCGGGCTTGGCTCTATGGAGCGAGCACAAAAAAATTTGGAAGAGCGGCGTTTGCAGTAAGAGGGGTTTAAACGACCGAATTCTGACGTTTTTCAAAAACATATGTTGCAAACGGAGAAAAAACCGCTTGCGTCATGCGCGGCTCAATAAATCAACTTCAAGCTGAGCCGCCTACACCACGCCGGCCGTGCCCGTCTCGATTTTTGACGTCACAAAATCTCGCGGGTCAGTGACGTAGCCCGTCAATGCACTGGCCGCGACGGTAAGCGGCGAGGCGAGATAAACGCCCGCACGCTTGTCACCCATTCGGCCCGGAAAGTTGCGGTTCGTGCTGCTGATGCAGGTGATCGGGCTGTTGAGCCGGCCCAGCGTGTCGGGAGGTCCGCCCAGACACGCTCCGCATCCGCTCGGGGCGATGTCGCAACCGGCGTCAGCGAGAATGTCTTCGATGCTCTTTTCATTGCCTTCTCTCAGGGCCCCGCGCAGATTGAGCCGCTTCATGTCCGCATGCACTTCGGTGCTACCGGGCACGACCCAGGTTTTGATCTTGACCTTGTTGCCTTTGAGGATGTTGGCTGCGAAAATCATGTCGGTGATTTTCCCGCCCGTGCACGAGCCGAGATACGCCTGATCGAGTTTGACATCGCGGCAATTGCGGGCGAGGTCTTTATTGTCGGGCGAGTGCGGTTTGGCGACCATCGGCTCCATCGTGGAAAGATCCCATTCGTGGCTCGAGAAATATTTCACGCCACGCTGTTCCTCGACGATATCCCAGTTCGGCCGATTCGACCGGGCGCGGACATAGGCCAGGGTCTTGTCATCGACGTCGCAGATGCCGTTTTTCCCGCCCGCCTCGATGGCCATGTTGGTCAGGGTCATGCGGTCTTCGAGGGTGAGTGATCCGATGCCGTCGCCGGTGAAGTACATGCTGCGGTACGTCGCGCCGTCGACGCCGATCTCACCGATGACCGCCAGGATCAGGTCTTTGGCGGTGAGGTACGGCGGAATCTCGCCGTGGAAGGCGAACTTCATGGTCGCGGGCACTTTGAGCCAGGTTTTGCCAGTGCCCATCGTGAACGCGGCGTCGGTGTTGCCCACGCCAGTTGCGAATTGTCCGAACGCCCCGGCCGTGCACGTGTGACTATCTGTCCCGAGCAGAATCTCGCCCGGACGCACGTGTCCTTCTTCCGGAAGCGCTTTATGGCACACGCCCTTGTAGCTGGTCTTGGTCGGATCTTTGTAGGGCGTTGGGAAGCCGGGGTTGAGCGTGATGAACTCGGGATCGTAGAAGTACTTCAGGCCGTGCTTCTTGACGAAATCTCGCAAGGTTTGGACGTTGCGGTGCGATTTTTCGTCTGCCGTGAAGATATAGTGATCGGGGATGATGACGATGGAATCGTTGTTCCAGGGCTTTGCGTCCTTGCCGAATTCCTGCTCGAAGATGCCGATGGTCGCGGGACCGCACACGTCGTGGGTCATGAGGACATCGACGTCGACCCAGACGGTCTCCCCGGCCTCAACGGAGGCTTTGCCCGCATGTTTTGCGAGGATCTGCTGGGTCATGGTCATTGGGGCAGTCGTCGTATTAGTTGTCGAGGTTCGCATAGGTTGTTCTCCGAGGGTGCCAAAATGGTAGGCCGACATCCGTTATAGCAGCCGTCCGCGTCTTGTAAACGGGCGGTCCCTTCCGCGATTTATTTGAAATCGCGACTGATTTCAATCGCAAACAGCCCGATAACTCAAATCAAGATCGATCACTTCCTCGCACCCAGACCAAATCACATCAGGATGAAGGTGCCCCCTGAAGCAAAATAAAGCACCCCCCAATTGCGGCCGAAATAAGAGATAAGCACCCGACGTGAAGTCAACCGGGCGAAAGGGGCACGTCTCCATGTCAATTGAAAAACAGCTAGCGCGGCCGGGCGACTCGAATTGGTATCCCATCGCAGCGAATGAGACGCAGCGGCTCGAAGCCGTCCGCGCCACTCAGCTGCTCGACACGCCGACCGAGAGTACGTTCGACGCACTCACACAGCTCGCGGCTCAGATATTTGATGTTCCGATCGCGCTGGTTTCGCTCGTTGAAAGCAATAGGCAATTCTTGAAGTCCCGCTTCGGGCTCGATGTGACGGAGACGCCCCGGTGCGTTTCGTTCTGTACGCATGCGATTGTCGAGCCCGAGAAGACTCTCGTCGTTCCCGACGCCACTTTGGACGAGCGGTTTCACGACAATCCACTTGTCACCGGATTTCCGCACATCCGCGCCTATGTCGGCGCTCCGCTCATCGATCATCAGGGTCTCGCTCTTGGCTCACTCTGCATTATCGACACCCGCCCCCGCGATTTCACGCCATGCCAGATCGAAGCGCTTGGCACGCTCAGCAGGCAAGTTGGTCAACTGATCGAGCTCAAACGCATCAATCGGCAACTCCAGACCGAATCGACGGCCCGTGAAGAATCTGATCAGCGTCGCCTGACCACCGACTTGCGCCTCACGACGTTGTTGAGCAACATCAAAGACCATCTGGTTTTGATGCTCGACGAGAACGGAATCATTCAGAGCTGGAACCCGGGCGTGCGAATGATTTTCGGCTATGAGGCACAGGAGATTCTTGGCAAATCCTTTGCGATGCTCTTCACGGATGGTGACCGAAATTTAGGCTATCCCGAGCTCGAACTCGAAAACGCACGCCGCAACGGCGAAACAGCGGGCACGGCTCAGCGCATCCGTAAAGACGGCACGATCATCTGGGTCAACTATTCCGTTCGCAGCATCACCGACGATTCGGGGCGCTGTATCGGATTCAGTAAGGTCAGCTCTGACGCCTCAAACCGCGTCGCCGACGACCGGCGATTCGAGGAAAAACGCAACCGCCTGCAGGCCCTGACGGACTGCAGCACCAGCGCCATAGTCGAACTCTCAAAAGACGGTGAGATCATTCGCGCCAACCAGTCGGCTGCGGAGATTTTGGGCATCGTGCACATGGAAGGGACGATGTATAACGCCCCCTGCTGGATCCACGAAACGCTCGACGGCAACCCAATCCCCGAAGAGCAAATGCCTTTCTCCATCGTCCGGCAAACAAATCAGGCGATCCGCGACCACGTGGTGGCGATTCGAAAGCCCGACGGCTCGCGAGTCGTGCTCTCCATCGGCGGAGCGCCTGTTCTGGGTGCCGACGGGCTGACCCTGAGCTTTATTTTCAATGCGATCGACATCACCCAGCAGACCAATTCACTCCATGCCCTAAAACTCAGCGAAGAACGATACGCGATGGCACTTCTGGCCACCGAAGACGCCCTTTGGGACTGGCACATCCCCAGTGGACGAGTCACCACAAGCGAGCGCTGGCACACCATGCTGGGCTACCCCGGCGCGAGCGAGACTTCGCTTATGCTATTTGAAAATTTGATCCACGTGGACGACCGGAATCTGCTCGAATCCGCTATCGAAAGGCACTTCTCGGGCGAATCCACTGCGTTTCAGACCGAACTTCGCCTTCGCCGCGCAGACGGTTCATACGCACACGTGCGATCACGGGGAAAAGTCAGTGTTCGCGACGATGAAGGAAGCCCGGTTCGAATGGTCGGCACAAACCAGGATATTTCCATCGAATGCGTAGCACTGAATGCACTCCAGATTGCCAAGGAACAGGCAATAGGAATGCTGAGTGAAATCGCGAGCAGCCGCGAGCATCTTCAACTCGCAGTCGACGGTACGGGGTCAGGTTTCTGGGACTGGGATATGGGTACCGGCGACATCGCGATCAACGAAAAGTGGACCGCGCTGCTGGGCTTTAACCGCGACGATTTCCCGAGCACCATCGAAAGCTGGAAAAGACTCACCGACCCACGGGATGTCGAACGTGTTCTAAGACAGTTGGACGAACATGACCGGAAAAAAACAGAATATTTCGAATCTGAATTTCGAATGAAGCACGCGGGCGGTCACGACGTTTGGATCTGCGCCCGCGGGCGCATCATGGTTCGAGATGAGAGCGGGCGTGCACTCCGCATGGCCGGGACGAGCCAGGACGTGACTCAGCGCAAGTCGATCGACGCCAAGCTCGACGCGGCACGCGACGCCGCCAACGCCGCCAATGCCGCCAAGAGCGAGTTCCTGGCAAACATGAGCCACGAGCTTCGCACGCCCATGACTGCGATCCTTGGATTCAGCGATCTGCTCGGCGAGGAAGATTGTTCGCTTGAAAATCGTCTGGAGTACGTCAACACGATCAGGCGAAACGCTGAACACTTGCTCAGCATCATCAACGATATTCTGGACCTCTCGAAGATTGAGGCTGGAAAGCTCGAGTGCGAATCCATCGACACCCATCCCGTGTCAAAGGTCAACGACATCGCCGATCTCCTGCGCGTGCGTGCGGTCAGCAAGGGAATCGGTCTAACGATCGAAGAAGCCAGCCCGCTTCCGTTTAACATCAAAACCGACCCCACACGCCTGCGACAGATTCTTATGAATCTGATCGGAAACGCGATTAAGTTCACCGAAGTAGGTCATGTGCGAGTCCGACTGCAGTTCGAACCGATCCAATCCATCATTCGATTCGACGTTATTGACACCGGCATCGGCATGACTGAAGAACAGCGACAACGCATCTTCAGCCCCTTCGTCCAGGCGGATACCTCCACCAGTCGCAGGTTCGGCGGAACGGGCCTGGGACTCGCGATATCCGTTCGTCTGGCCCGACTGCTGGGCGGGGAGATCAAAGTCGAATCCACTCCGCAAGACGGCAGCACGTTTTCATTGATCCTTCCGGTGGACCCGGACACTTCGACCCTCTTTGAGCCCGCCTCGAATAAAACGCCCGAATCGGCCGACACCCGCGACAACAAATTAAGTGAGGGTAAGCAAACGACGCAGTGCATCAAGGGCATGCGGATTCTGCTCGTCGAGGACGGCCCGGACAATCAAAAGCTCATCGGCTTTCATCTCAAACGCGTGGGGGCACACTTCGCAATTGCCGACAACGGCCAGCTCGGTATCGACGCAATTCAAAACGCCATCGCACAGGGCAAGCCCTTCGACGCCGTGCTCATGGACATGCAAATGCCCGTTTTAGACGGCTACGCCGCGACACGCGAGATTCGCCGGCAAGGAATCGATACGCCCGTCATCGCGCTGACCGCGCATGCGATGTCGGGCGACCGCGAAAAATGCCTCGCCGCCGGTTGTGATGACTACATGACCAAACCCATTCAGCCCGGCCAGATGTCACAAGTCATCCTTAGCGCCTGCAACTCCCGCGTCGTGACGGCCTGAACCTCTGAATTTTTCGCTAGACCGAATCTCATGAGCATCGCCCCGTTCAGTTTCTCGATCGAATACCTGCTCTTTTGCAGCGCGGTTATCGTTATTTTCGTCGCCGTCTCGGAATTTCTTCTTCGAAGATCGTTTTGCCCGAAAATCGTCGCAGTGGCAGCTGTTGCGATATTCCTGACGCTGCTCGTGGGTTCAGCCTTTTCTCGCGCGGCCGAGACATTTGAAATTAATCGCGTCAAAAACAATCTCCGCGCCATCGCGCCGACCTACGCCCAATCGATGAAAGAGTCGGGCCACGCCTCCATCAATACAAGTACGTCTTCCGATGATCAGACCTATCTCAAGCTCATCCGAATGCAGCGGAGGATGCTGGAAATCAATCCGGTGGTCGCAGACATCTACACCATGCGCCCGGGGCAGTATGGCGGATTTAGATTCATCGTGGACAGCGAAACCGATTACGATCGCAGCGGCGCGATCGACGACCCTCGCGAAGAACGCACCGCAATCGGCTACGCGTACGAAACAGAAAACACCGACGCCTTTCGCCGATCAATGGCGGGTGAGTACGTCTTCGACGGCGACATCTACACCGACAAGTGGGGAACATGGGTCAGCGCCACATGCCCGATTTTCGACGATGAGGGAAAGGTCGAGGCAATCCTGGGTGTGGACTACTCCGCAGCCGAATGGATCGCGACGATTCGCCGGGCGCGGATGGTTTCGATCGCGTTGTTCGGCTCGCTGAGCGCGCTGATCCTAAGCGGCTACGTCGGGACAGGCTTATTGCTCATCAATCTTGAACGCCGAAAGCGGACCGAAGCACAACTGGTCATTGCAAACGGCAAAGCACGCGCCGCCGCGCGAACGAAAGATGCGTTCTTGATCAATATGTCTCACGAGTTGCGCACGCCCCTGACCGCGGTCATGGGTTTCGCGGAATTGCTGCAGGATTCCACATCGAGCCATGACCAGCGACTCGTCGCCTCCGAAACGATTCACCGCAACGGTCAAAATCTTCTTCAGGTGGTTAATAGTGTCCTGGAGTTCACGCGTCTGGAAGGCGGCGAAGTGACGCCAAACCTCGCCGACGTTTCGCCGCTGACAATCGCTTCCGCCGCGCTTCAGTCTGCCCGAACTCGCGCGGGCACATCCGGCGTGCAGATTCGCCTGACCACCGACATCCTTTTGCCCCAGACGATCCATTCCGATGAGGACCGCCTTAGGCAGATTTTAGATCAGCTTCTTAACAACGCAATCAAGTTCACAGGCTCCGGCTCAATCGAACTCGCACTGAACTATCTGGAAATCAATAACAAAAAACACATTGAATTCGTAGTTAGTGACACAGGCATCGGCATGGACGACGCCGTTCTCAGTAAACTTTTTAAGCCCTTCGAGCAGGCGGACAGTTCACTTACCAGGCAATTCTCGGGCATGGGGCTCGGGCTTGCGATCAGCCAGCGACAGGCCGGCGTCATCGGTGGGACGATTCGCGCCAGTAGCACCGTCGGCAAAGGCAGCCGCTTGGCGTTACGAATCGATTTGAGGAACCAGAAGCTAACCCTCATGCCCGTTGTTGGTGCGAGCCGCATTCACCAGTCCGACACCGCCAGACAATCGCAGCCGCTGAAAAATCTCTTGATAATGGTTGTGGATGATGCCGCCGACAACCGCGCGCTCCTGACTAGGCTGCTGGGCAAGCTCGGTGCGAATATTTTGACCGCGGAGAATGGCCAGATCGCGTTTAACCTTCTGACTGCACCAAAGACAGGGCAAGTCGACCTGGTATTGATGGACATGCAGATGCCCGAACTCGACGGTTACTCCGCCGCGACACAGCTCCGCGCCGCGGGGTTGTCCTTACCAATCATCGCAATAACCGCGCACTCGATGCCGGGCGACCGACAGCGCTGCATCGCGGCGGGTTGCGACGACTACGCGACCAAACCCGTCGACCGCGTTGCGCTGTGCGAGATGATCCTGCGTCTGACGAAAGACGGACCGCACGAACTGCGTAAAGCGTCTTAGTTCGATCATTGTTGTTTCTCGGCCGCGCCGCACCGTTTCTTATGTGGGCGCATGTTGTATCGTTATGGCCATGCCGATCCCGACCGAAGCAGGTCCCGAGGTCCGTCCGGGTGCTTCTTCAAGCACCAAAACAAATGGAATGCCAACTGCATCCGGCTCGGTTGCCGTTCCGCGGCGGGCACTTGCGTCAACATGGATCATTCTGGCAAATGTCGCCGTCTATGCGGTGAACATGTTCACCATGCAGGTCGTCCAGACGCCGCAAGGCAATCTGACGACCTCGGGCCTTCTCTTTGCGCTGGGCAACTTCAACTTCAACCAGACGATCCTGCAAGGACAAATCTGGCGGTTTGTCACATTTCAGTTTCTGCATAATCCGCACGGCCTGATGCACCTGGGCTTTAACATGGCGATGCTTTGGATGATCGCGCCGGTCGTCGAGGAAAAGATGAGGGCAGCCCGGTTTGTCGTGTTCTACCTCGCCTGTGGGGTGGCCGGGCCGATCATGCTGATGCTGCTGAATAGGCTTGGCGTATTGATCGACCCGGGTTGGACAAGTCAGCCGCTGGTGGGTGCGTCGGCGGGCGTGTTCGGCGTGCTGGTCGCCGCGGCGGTGGTCGCGCCCAACGAAGAGATCGAGCTGATCTTCCCGCCGATCCCGATGCTGCTGCGGCAGTTCGTGATGATCATGATCGCCGTCGCGTGCGCCGTCGTTTTCGGGGCCGGGTATCAGGCGCAGCGAAACAACGCCGGTGGTGAGGCCGCCCACCTCGGCGGTGCGGCGATCGGGTATCTACTGGCACGACGGATGCTTGCCCCGCGTGTTACCGACGCCCCAGCCCAACCGAGGTAGAGATTTTTAAGTCCCCGGCCGGTACCATTGCAATCATGACAATAGCAAACGAATTAGCCGGCCCAGGATACCGCCATCTTCACCGCCGTTCGCTTGGCTTTTCCCTCATCGAGCTCCTGGTCGTCATCGGAATCATCGCGATTCTCATCGGCCTGCTTTTGCCAATGGCGCAGCGGGCCCGTGAGAGCGCACGTGCCACGCAGTGCGCTTCTCGTCTACGCGAGCTGGGCAACGGCCTGAGGCTCTATTCTCTCAGCTTCAAAGACAACGTGCCGTCATGGTCAGGCTGGCAAACCTACGGCGGCGACGGTACAGGCGATGACGATGCCGGGCTCGCATGGACAGAACAACTCGAACGCTATTACACCAAGCCGTCCTCCGATGGCTACCAATGCCCCAGCTTCCCGGAAGAAAATCGATTCAACTATTTTCTCTCCGTTCGGCACCAGTTTCTCAACGCACGAAGGACTCTTCGCTTTGGCGAAATCCGGCTGTCGTCCTCATTCGTAATCGCCGGTGATTGTACGCAGCCGAGGCTTTATCCGCCCGTCTTCGGCGTCGCGTCATCATTTTCTATAGATGACGCCGACAAAGACGACGCCTCGCAAAAGGGCGTCCTCTTCAAAGGTGAGCAGGACGGACGCAATCTTCACCGCAACGGCAACAACCTGCTTTTTGGTGATAATCACGTGGTGCTGATGGACAAACCCGAGCTTCAGGACGTCACTTACCACCCAAAACGCATCCAGTCGTGGGAATCAATGATGCCTTGAGTTGACGGCATCGAGAATCCGTGGCCAGTCGGAACTTCGTGATCCGGCTCGTTTTTGAATTTTCAAGATCCACATCGCCCGCGGACGTTTCTGCGGCTAAGATGCTTCGCCGTCAGCGGGGCGAAACTGGCTATGAACACGCATCGATATGCGCTTCGAACCCCACACGAACGTACCTTGATCGTCTGAAACAAGGTTCTTTTCCACTGTATCTGCAGAAACAGGAGACTTCGCGTATGAAACTTCTTATCGCCATACCCTCCTATAATGAAGCAAGTAATCTCGCTCGCGTGATTGACCGAGTTGTTGAGTTTGCTGATGAAATTCTCGTCGTCGATGATGGCAGCACCGATCAAACGGTCGAACTTCTCTCCAGCAAACCTCAGGTGCGCTTCATTAAGCATCAAACCAACAAAGGTTATGGTCAGTCTCTTATTGACGCATTTGATTATGCTCACGCGAAAAATTTCGACTGGGTCATCACCATGGACGCCGACGGGCAGCACGAGGCATCGGACATCCCAGACTTCATCGAACTCATTCGTGCCGATCAGCACGACCTGATCTCCGGCTCGCGATACATCGCCCATCATGCCAGTAACGATCTTCCCCCGCCCGAACGGCGTGACATCAACCTTCGCATCACACGCATCATCAATCGCGAACTGGGCAGCGAGCTAAAGACGCCGCTCACAGACGCGTTCTGCGGCTTTAAAGCACACCGCACTTCGTCAATGATGAAGCTCGCAATGTCTGAAACCGGCTACGCGTTTCCACTGCAATTTTGGCCTCGGGTTGCAGAGCAAGGACTGCGGATGACAGAACTGCCGGTGCGGCGGATCTACAATGATCTCAATCGCACGTTCGGCAACGGCCTGGATGTCGCGAAGAAGCGACTCGAGCACTACCTGGAAGTGCTCAACGCCGAATTCGTTCGCATGCATCGGCCGACGGTTCACGACACTCTTGATACGCCGATGTCCGAAATATCTGTCGATCATGCCCAGCGAGCAGCGCCCGCCCAGAAGCTCCTTTTGCCAACACGTGCGGAGCCTTGCGGATCGGGCTGCGGGTGTCGGTGAACTACTCCTCCTTCTGCTCTTCATGATTTCATGCCGCTTGCTGATACTTCGACATCTTCTCACCAAGCTCGACGCGATTCGAATCTCGATTCGCTGGGCGGCCGTTATTCGGATTGGAAAGCGCCAAAGAGCGATGGCGAAACGTTGTTCTGGCCCGACCCTATCCAGGCGATGCAGCAGGCTCGCGATGCGACACCTATTTTCGATGCCTCAACGGGCCTGATCAAAGACATGACGCTGGCCGACCTCAGATGCCTCGCGCGCGAGTTCTTCGGGCATCGTTCCACCGCGCCGCTGATCATGACCGGGCACCAATGCGAACTGCATCATCCGGGTGTGTGGGCAAAGAACATCGCGATCGATCAACTGGCAAAACACCTCGGCGTCGGTGCGACGGCGGTGCACCTTGCAGTCGATACCGATGCTCCCAAGCACCTCAAACTTCGCCTTGGCTCTGACTCGCTTCCCATCACCGATGACCCGCAACTATCCATCGCGAAATGGACCGGCCTGCTCATCGCGCCCACTCCCGCCCACCTCGAAAAACTTGAAGACGCCGCTCAGAAATGGGCCGACCAACAGACATTTGTGCCGGTCGTTCTCGACACGCTTGCCGACATGCGGTCCTTCGCCCTGGACGGCCACGAGAACGCCGAACTTCCCTCGCTGCTCGCCAGCAGTATGCACAAGCTCGACTGGTCACTCGGGCTGGAATATCAGCTGACAATGCTCTCGCCGGTGCTGCGCTCGACCGCATGGCTGGGCTTCGTGCATCACCTCCTTGCCGATGCGGCGTGTTTCTCACTTGCTTACAACAAAGCCCTCATCGACTACCGCGCTGAGCAACAAATCGATTCGTCCACCCGCCCGATGCCCGATCTGGCGATGGTCGGAAATTCGATCGAAATGCCCTTCTGGCTCGATTCGCTTGATACGGGTCGCCGCGAGCGACTCACCGTGCACGAAACGCCGGGCGGCGCGATGCTGACATCGCCCAAGTCGGGGGAATCTATCGAATTACTACGCGATATTTCGCTCGACGATGCAGCCCGGCAACTCGCCGAGTTTTGCCGAATCAACAATGTCCGAATCGCGCCCCGCGCGCTCACCCTCACCTGTTTCATGCGGCTGTGCGTGTGCGATTTGTTCGTCCACGGCATCGGCGGTGGACGTTACGATCAGGTGCTGGATCGCATTTTCGTCTCCTACTTCAAGATCACCCCGCCGCCGTTCGCGGTGGTAACGGCGACGCTGTTTCACCCTGACGCCGCTAGCCGGATGCGTGCGTGCGTGCCGTGCGTCTTGATGGAAGGGCATCGGCTTTGGCACGAGGTCCTTGGAGATGAGAAAAACGTTATGCGTCAGCAAATCGAAGCCGCCCCCAGGAAGTCCGTCGCCCGCTTCTCTCTATTCCAGGATATGCACTCACGTCTGGAAGCCGCCGCCGCAAGTGATCCGGGGCTCGTCGCCTGGGAAGCTCGGCTGCGGCGTTCGAAGCATGACGAGGCGCTCGACGCACAATATTTTGACCGCGAGCTGTTTTACGCACTGCAGCCGCGCAATAGACTCGAGTCGATGGTTCGTCGATTATCGATCGATTCGTTGACTGCATCCGCGCTTCCTCCCGATTCGAAATCCACGCCTACACTCACATCATAAGTAAGTTGCCAACCATCGCACTCGTTCTGGTCGTTCTTGTCGTCGGAGCCCTGGGTTTCTGGGTGATCCGAAACATACTGGGCAGAACCATCATCGGCGTTCCAAGTCCTGCGAAGATTGAAACTCTCAACATGAATTCCGACAATCAAAATTCCCGGCCCACCGATCAACTGGGCAGCGTGCTCGACTTTCAAGCCGACGACATCACGGGCGCGCCTGCGAACCTCTCGCAGTACAAAGGCAAGGTCGTTCTTATCGTGAACACCGCCAGCAAGTGCGGCTTCACCCCGCAATATGAATCTCTCGAAAAGCTCTACAAGCAGTACGAGGGCAAAGACTTCGTTGTGCTGGGCTTTCCCAGCAATGACTTCGGCAGCCAGGACCCGGGCAGCAACGCCGAGATCGCAACCTTTTGCCAGAAGAACTACGGCGTTTCGTTTCCGATGATGTCCAAAGTCGTCGTCAAAGGCGCATCGAAACATCCTTTGTACACATTCCTCACCAGCCCGGAAACCAATGGCGAATTCGCCGGTGAGATCGGCTGGAACTTCACCAAATTTCTCGTCGATAAGAACGGTGTCGTGTTCGCCCGCCTGAGCAGTAACACCAAGCCGACCGACCCGAAGGTAATTCAAGCCATCAACGATGCGCTTTCGCGATAATCTGCCCATCGGGTCGGCTTCTTTCTTTCAGGCTCTAGACGCGAAAGAGTTCGACTTTCACCACACCCTTTAAGTTTCGAGAACGCAAGTACATATTGCCCATTTTATCATCATTCGACTTTTATTCTGCACTTGCTATAATGTCGGAAGTGAGGCGATCGGAACAGCAGGTTAACGGCATCGGAACGGTTCCGCCGCCTGGTCACGACTCGACTAGAAATTACCATAGAGCACGAATTCTCGGGACACAGGTCCTCCCGGGCGGGTTTTTCGTCGGGTGATCGAGCAGACGTTCAAGCAAACGCCTAAACACGCCATCGGGCCATCGAGTCCTCATCTTTTCGTCTGACCGTCTATCGTGTAATCAGCCAGCATACCAACGGGATTTCTGCGGTTGAACCTTGCGAATTGACGTGCTTCCGTATGGATTCAGAACTGTTTCATCAGATAGAGACCACGCACGGGTCAAATTATGTGATATGGTGAAGCGTTGCTATGTCGGACACGATCACACAGCAATCTGTGGCTAATCAATCGATCACTCAGCGAGCTTAAAATACCGGGTTTCAGGCGATAATCGCCTAAGACGACATTCAACAGAAGGCAGACCGCAACTTATGAAAGACGCCGCCAAAAACGAGAGCAACTTGAAGGAACCGTCGACGCGTGACCACGCCCGTGCGGAACAAACCCGTGTCGATCAGGCACGTGTGGATCAGGCGAGAGAGTCCGTCGGAACAGGCCCGCAGGTCATGGGCGTCGCCACCGCAATCGCCCCGCCTCCGCCTCCGCCGGGCGAACTGCTCATCGGTTCGGGTACGACGGACGAAGTCGTCCGCCGCGTCGGCATCCTGCTCGAAATGGGTACGACGCGCGGCTACCTCACCTACGAAGAACTCAATACCAAGCTCCCCGACGAAGTTGTTTCGCCCGAACGGCTTGATTCGCTCTTGATGAACATCGACGAGATGGGCATCAAGCTCATCGATGATTCTGACATCGACGACTTCAACAAGAAGCGATCCAAAGAAGGCAATGAGTCGGGCCTGTCCGCCGCCGCGACACGCGAGAAACTAAAGAAGGCCGTCAAGGCCGTCGCCGCACCCGCGAAGGTCATCACCACCCCGACGAACAACGTTTCGACAACGGCGCTGGCGAACGCGACGAAGGAATCGGCCGCGCTGCACATCGCGGCGATGACATCCAACGCCACCATCCCGATCGGCCGACCCGAGAAACTCGATCCGAAGGAGGTCGCTCAAAAGTCCGCCGCCAAGGCCGCCGCCCGCGCCGAAGCCAAGGCCGAGTTGAAAAATCCGACGCCCCGCATTTCCATGCCTGATGCCGATGGGTTTGATCCCAATGCCGTCGAAGAAGAAGATGCCGACGAGGAAGATCTCTCCGAGCTTGAGAAGGAACTCACCGAAGCCGGGAACAAGCGGATCGACGATCCGGTTCGCATGTATCTCACGCAGATGGGCGAAATCCCGCTGCTGACGCGGTGGGAGGAAATCTACCTCGCCAAGAAGATCGAAATCACGCGAAAGATTTATCGCTCGCGCGTTCTGGAGTCCGACTATTGCATCAACGAAGCCGTTAAAACGCTGAGTCAGGTCGAGAGCGGCGACTTGCCCTTCGACCGCACGATGAAAATCTCCACCGCCGAAGATCAGGCCGACAAAGGCACGATCGGCCAGCGTATTCCGACCAACCTCGCGACCATCCGCGAGATGCTTCAGCGTAACAGCGCCGACTGGGATCTTTACCGCAACGCGAAGGTCAAGAAAGAGGCCGCCGAGCATCTTCTTCGTCTGCGTCGCAGGCGCCGTCGAGTGGTGAAGTTGCTCGAAGAACTTTCGCTTCGAACCAGCCGCATCACGCCGCTATACAAGCGTCTTTCGTCCATCAGCACAAAGATGGTCGAGCTCGAACACCGCATCGTCGCACTGCAGAAGCTGAAAAATCCGGGCGAAGACCTGGAAGTCTGCCAGCAGGAACTTTCAGGCCTGGAAGATCTGGTCATGGAAGACGCACAGTCGCTTCAGAAGCGCGTGTATCAGGTCCGCAAGATCTACAACAAGTACGAAGACGCCAAGCGAAAACTCTCGGGCGGAAACCTTCGCCTGGTGGTTTCGATCGCCAAGAAATATCGCAACCGCGGTCTGTCGTTCCTGGACATCATTCAGGAAGGCAACACCGGCCTGATGCGCGCCGTCGACAAATACGAATATCGACGAGGATTCAAGTTCAGCACCTACGCCACATGGTGGATCCGCCAGGCAATTACCCGTGCGATCGCCGACCATGCCCGCACGATTCGCATTCCCGTGCACATGATCGAAACGATGAGCAAGCTGCGCAACATCAGCAAGATGCTCATGCAGGAATTCGGCCGCGAGCCGACGATCGAAGAAATCGCCAAGAAGGCGAAAATGCCCGTGACCGAAACGCGTCGCGTTCTGAAAATCAGCCGTCACCCGATCTCACTCGATCGCCCGGTCGGCGAGTCCGAAGACAGCTACTTCGGCGACTTCATTGAGGACGAAAAGGCCGAGAATCCGGTCGAGTCCGCAACGCAGGAAATGCTCAAGGATAAGATCGAACAGGTCCTCAAAACCCTCACCTACCGCGAACGCGAAATCATCAAGCTTCGCTACGGCATCGGCGACGGCTACACCTACACGCTCGAAGAAGTGGGCCGAATCTTCAAGGTCACACGCGAACGTGTGCGGCAGGTCGAAGCCAAGGCCATTCGCAAACTTCAGCACCCAGTGCGGGCCCGCAAGCTCGAAGGCTTCCTGCCTGGCGGCCTGACGGTTTGAGACCAGTACGCGAGTCGATCAATCTCTAACAGACGTTCTCCCGCGTGCTCAGCCTGGCTGAGCACGCGGTTTCTTTGTTCAATAGATCTACGGCGCGGTGATCTCATAGAACAGCGTCTTCGCGCTCGCTTCCAGCGAGATAGTGACGACGCCGTTGACGGCATCAATCACCCTGGGCGGCTGCTTCGTACCGTCGGCGTTCAGTGCGACTACGCTCAGTCTGGCGTGCGTCGTGTTGATCGCAATTTTGCCCGTGACCGGCTCACACAGCACAGGGCCTTTGCCGTCGTCGGTGATTCGCCGAGCCGACAGATTCGCGACGCGGCCCGTGTTCTGCGCCCTGGCCGCGGTGATCAAAAGCATCTTCGTGCTGCTGATGATCGGCTCGTCTGTCATGCTTGAAAGCACGACCGAAGCGAACGGCGTGGCGATATCAAACGTCGCCGCGGCGGTCTTGATGGATTGCCCGCCCACCATGCCGTACGCCGCGCTCGTTCGCGGAGTGTTGATCGAGCCGAAGCCCTTTTCGAAATCGCGAAACAGCTCGCCCGTATCGCTGACGATCGGGTTCGTCGGCCTGTAGCTCGCCGCTTCCTGCGCGGTGATCACCGTCCCCGTTCCGGCGGGCATCGGGCCGTCGTCTTCACACCACACATTGACACGCGACGTTTCCAGAAGCTGATTGAATCGCGGCGTGTTGTAGAACATTCGCTTGTTCTCGGCCTCCCAGTGCATGGCGTATTGCTCGCCGCCGGTAAGGTGCATCGTGAAAACGTTCTTGCCGGGCTGAATGTCGCCGCGGCGATAAATGAGCGACGCGGCCGACCACATCGCGACCGAAACGGGATCACTTTCCCATTCGAACGCGTCGAGCTTGTCGAAGGATTGACCCGTCTGCGAATAGGCATAGCCAATGATGGCGTCGTAACCCTGAAGGCTCGAAACCACGGCCAGCCCGATTGGATAAGCCGCGCGAAATGTCTTGGGCGGATTGTCGCCGACCTCGGAGATCATCATCGGCTTGCCGACGATTCGGCTGGCGGCGATCGGCCCGAACGGCCCGTTCGTGCGGCCCGGCGCGTCGAGCGTCCAGAGCCTTCCAAGTTCACCGCCCGGCCCGACCTTGTCTCCGCCGTAATAGTGGTGTGCGTCCATGAACTCGCCCTTGCTTTGCGAGCGCAGCTCCCACGCCCAGACCATCCAGTTCGAAGTTCCGATCGGCACTTTCGCGCCGACCTCGCGGTACGCCTTGTTCATCGACGCGTAAAAATTTCGCATCAGGTCGATGTAGAATTTCTGATGCTCGGGCGAATAGTTATTGCCGACCGGGTCGCCGCCGACGGGTAAATTGTTCTTGAGCTGCCACGCGTTGAAAAATTTGACGAAGGCAGACCGGTAAGGCTCGTGCTCAACGTGCCCTCCGCCCCTCTGCATCAGCGCTTCGTTGGCGACTTGAAAGAACGCGATGCCCGGATTATTGAACATCGAGATTCCCGTCGATTGGCCGACGTGCGACAGCATTCCAATGAACTGCTTGCGAATCAACTCCTGCATTTTCGGGTCGAAGAAGACGTATGGATGCAGGTGGTGATTGTTTCGCTCTTCGAATTTCTCCCACGCGGCCACGCCGTCGTTTTCGCGAAAGAACCGCTGCACCCATGGATCGGGCTTGACGTAAATCCCGCGTGCGTTGAGTTCTTTTACGAATGAGTCGATCGTTTCGAGCGTTAGCAGATTGAGGTTCTGTGTCGTGCCGTCTGGATTTTCCGTGTCAATGATCGGCTTGTGCCAACTGTCCATATGATGAATGCGAACAAGATTGACGCCCATTTTTGCAAGTCGATCGGCGATCTCTTTTCCGCGCGCGGGCGAGTCGGTCAATGCCCCCGCCGTCACGTTCACGCCCCAGAATTTCGCGCGGCTGTTGTCTGCAAAGGCGAAATGCTCGCCGATGATTTTCACGAATCCGTCTTTACCGGCGGGAATAAATTTTCCGGCCGCGTCCTTATTGAGGAAGGACAGATCGAGCGGCGGGCCGGATTTGTCGATGCGATATGGAAACCATGTGCTCAGGTCGTCGACAACGGCCGGCCTTGGAGCGGCGGAGCCGAACGCGGCCGCGCCCGACGCGGTAAGCGTGATCGTTCGCGGGCCTGTCGAACCGACAGCGAACTCATCCTTCGCAAGATAAATTCGCACAGCATCGCCCTGACCCGCCACGATGCTCCCAGGCTTCAGATCAAAAGCGAACGACTCCCCGCCCGGCGCGACGAACTCCACCCGCGCGAACGGCCCGGCCGCATCGGTCGTGCCCAGCGGCCAGTCGCGAATCTCCGAACCCCCGCCCGGCAAAACGAGCTTGACCTTCCCGCCGGCAAAAAAATTCGCGTCGGGTGTGACTTCGAGGACCGAGCCGACGATCGGCGTCTTCTCTGTCGCGGTGAAGTCGTAGCTCCACGTCGCGGCATCGGGCGCCGTAGAATATCGGTAGTCGAGCACGACGTTTGACTGCGTGCCAGCAACCGACGACGGGACCGTCGCTGCCACCTTCGCTGTCTGCGTTCCGTCATCGGCCAGGGCGACACTCTTTGGAAACTCATACCACTTCCAGTCCGGCCCCCAGTGCACCAGACCCATCGTCGCGGCGACCTGATTGCCGCGTGTGATTTCGAAGGAGAATCCGCCCGTTGGTGCGACGCGCCATGTCGCCACGTCTTGTGCGGCACGCGAGGTCGGGCCGACCGCCTGGGTGAGGGAAAGCAGAACCGCAGTGCAGATCGCGACGAGGCCGAGGATGATGATGCCGATTTTCATAGCGCGGGTCTCTGTTTAGAATGACGACTGATGATAATGGGCCGACTCGATTCGACACAGCACACACAACGTACGCACAGAGTCCGCATAACTTCGATTGACGCACATAGCCGTTCAGATGCAGCGCGACTCAGGGTGCAAACCAGGGACGGAGCATTTTGCTCGCAATCACACCTCAGTGAATCTGAATCTCCATTTATCGCACTTTCGGGCCGTCAGCATTGGTCCGATCGTTAGTTCCTCGCGGTAATTAAGAATTACTTTCTGGTATCGGGCCCGTCCTGCAATACATGTTGATGTTTTGTGAGAGAACGGGCGTGTCATGCCGCACGGGTTGGAGGTGAAGTGGGCGGAAGAGATTTTTATCCGTTATCAAAAGGGCGAGTAAGGGCACCTGGTCAACGCATCCGGCCGGGGGTGAATTCGATGGTTCGTCGGTTGCCAAAAGCTGTTGTGTGGCAAGCGGAGAGTTGATGTCGCCGCAGTCGGCAGCGGTATATTTTTTAAGCCCGAAAAAGCTTTTGTTGGCCTGAGGCCATGACCAGACCTTGAGGCCATAGCGGTGCGACCCAATCGCGTCGATCTCCTACTGCTCGAGCCATTCACGCGACACGTCGATATCTTCCTTCACCAACCCGTGTGAGGCATCAGAAGTATGCGTGGTGACCGACACGCCGCACGACTTCAGCAATCTTTCTAGAGCTTCGATTTGCGGTTTGGGCGCGATAGGATCGAACGCGCCGGCTGCGATCAGCACGTGGCCGGCCGAAAGATCGGGCAGAACTGGCGGCACGAATGGCACCATCGGCCGAAGCAGGATCGCCGTCGTGATCACGCCGGGGCGAAGCAGAATCACTCCGCCCGCGATGTTGGCGCCGTTGCTGTATCCGACTGCGACGAGCTTCGAAAGATCGAACGCGTATTGCATCGCCGCGGCGCCAATCCAGTCCGCCAATTCATTCGACCGCTCGATGAGGTCGGGGATGTCGAACACACCTTCGGCGAGCCTGCGGAAAAATCGCGGCATGCCGTTCTCCGAGACACGGCCGCGCGGACTGATGATCGCGGCCAGCGGGTCGAGATTTTTCGCGATCGGAATGAGATCATCCTCGGTGCCGCCCGTGCCGTGCAGCATGAGCAACGTTCGTACGGAACCCGAACTGGGAACAAATCGATGTTGGAAGTATTGAATATCCACGACCATTCTTACGGAATAACTTCGCCGCCTGGCAGTTTGAGCTGGGGCAAATGCCCTTTCAGCTCTGCCCGGAATTTTTCCACGCCAGGTGGAAGCCTGAGCAATGTTCCGATCGATTCAGACGGCTCGTCGACGGACATGCCGGGCTGGTCCGTCGCGATCTCAAACAACACGCCGCCCTTTTCGCGAAAGTAGATCGAATGGAAATAGGTTCGGTCCATCACAGGCGACACGTTGTAACCTTCGGACGTGAGCGTGTGCCGCCATCTGAGTTCGGTCGGATCGTCTGCGACTCGAATCGCAACGTGATGAACGACGCCCGCGCCCATCGACCCGTGCGATGCTCCAGGCTGACAAAGGACATCGATCCGATTGCCATTCGAGCCTGCCGTCTCGAAACGCGATCGATTCGATTCGACGTCGGACGCCTTGAGCGCGAGCGTTTCGGTGAGCAGCCTGGCCGTGTGCTCTGATGCTTCGACGCCGAGCGTGACGCCATCGATTCCGCGGATCGCGTGTGCTTCATCGACGCCGCCTTTACTCCACGGGTGACGCGTATCGCCGCTCTCGATCAGTTCGAGAATCAGGCCGTCGAAATCGGCGAATCGCAGCACGTTTTTGCCTAACCGCGTCGATGAAGTCGTCACAACGCTTGCATGCTGCAATCGGTCCATCCAGTAGACCAGCGAGCCGCTGGGCACTGCGAAGGTGGTCGCCACGACTTGTCCATTGCCCACGCGGCCGCGATGAGCACCGGGCCAGACGAAGAACGTCACGATCGAACCGGGCGATCCGCTGGCGTCGCCGAAGTAAAGGTGATAGCTGCCCGGATCGTCGAAGTTCACAGTGACCTTGACGACGCGTAGACCGAGCAGGCCAGCGTAGAAGTCGATGCTCTTCTGGCCGTCGGAAGTGATCGCGGTGACGTGATGGATGCCCAGAATCATGACGATAGTTTAGTCCAACAAAAATCCGCGAGCAGCTTTAGGTTGCTGCTCGCGGAAAATTAATGAACCATAATTTCAGACTAAATCGCGTGCTTATGAGTCGAAATCATCATCGTCCGGAACGGAATCCAGATCGCTCAGTGTGAACTTTCCGAAATCGACGGGCGGCAAATCCGTCTCGACGTAATGGCGATCGCTCGAACCCGTGGGAACGACCGGTGCGAGTTCGATGTCCTTGTCCGACTGCTTTTCCTTAGTGGGCTTTCGCTCTTTCTTAATCGTCTTGGGCGCGCCTCGGCGCGACGTGGCTTTGGCGGGAGCCGCATCGTCGGCGGCAGGTTTTTCTGCGACCACCTTCTCTTTTGTTCCCGCCTTGGCCGGCGCTTTGCGACGCGTTTTGGTGATCTTGACGACTTCCGGCACTACGGCAGGCGAGGGTTTGATCTCGACCTCGTCTAGATCTTCGACATCATCGACATCGCCGATTAACACGACTCCCGAGTCATCGCTCAAGTTTTCCGGAGACTCGTTTTCGATGCGGTTCTCTAGACTCTCGATGCGGTCTTCGACGTCCTGCTCGTCATCTTCTTCATCTTCAATCTCATCGCTGCGTAAGTCTCGTGAGGCGGAAACTTCGACAGGCGGCGGTCCTGCGTCGACTGTTGCACCTTTCCCACCGCGACCACGCCTACCACGACGACGCCGCTTGCGACGCGGCCCGCCGTCGGCTCCTAATTCAGCATCGACTTCAGGACTGGCATCAGCGTCGATGTCGCCGCGATCTGTGTCCTTTGTCGCGCCGTCACGCGCAACAGCGCGGGCGCCCGACTCGCTGCGATCCTCCAGTTCATCATCGTAATCATCATCCATCTCCGATCCTGATTCACTATTGGGAAGATCAATCGGGTCTTCCCGAATCACCTTCGGCCCGCGAAGTGCGGTCGGCTGCGGCTTGAAATCGCCTAACTGCGGGAACACGATCGCTTGCCGCTCGACTGGACGAATTCGGAATAGCGGCTTCTCACCACCCGGCAATTCGGCGGCGGGAAGCGCCTGTGAGTCGGGCCGTTTCACGCGGAAAAGTGGCTCATTGCGCTTCTGGCCGCTGGATGTGGAAGCCGACTCATTGCTCGATCTGCCAGAACGATCGCCAGACCTGTCACCTGTACCTTGATTAGGCCGTTGGTCGCGCGAAGGTTGTTGGCCCTGACGACGTTGATCGCCACGTTGATCACTTCTCTGCTCACTTCTCAGATCATTGCGTGGTGCGTTACGTTGGTCTCGCCCGCCCTGTCGGCCGGCGTCGCGCTGGTTCTGATCGGGATTGTCGCTGTCGTCGTCCGTTTCAAATTCGCGTGGATCGACGTCGTACTCGCCGACCGTTTCGTACACGCGTTCGCCCGACGCGTTGATTTTCGGCGGTGCCGGACGCGCGGGCGGAGCTGTTCGCTCGGCCTGCGAATCGGGTCGTCCGCGGCCTCGTCGTCGTCGACGCCGACTGCCCTGCTCTGAACCCTGCCCCGAACCTTCCTCAGCGTCTTCTCGATCGCGGTCATCAGAATCTCGATCTGTCTGAGCGGCCGGGCGCGAGCGCGACGAATCACGTGAGTCCTGCGCGGTGTCGCCGTCGATGTCGCGATCCAGCTCCCCTCTAACGTCGTTATCGCGTTCATCGCCGTCATCGCGTTCAGATATTTCGCCGCGCGGGTTTTCATCGAAATCTTCTCGCGATGATCGACCGCCGCGCTGATCGCGACCTGAGTCTCTCGCCTTGTCGCGGCCGCCGTCCCTACCTCGATCGCGACCTTTTCGTTTGGTTTCCGTCTTCCCACGCGCCGCTTCGCCCTCGGGCGACATGTCGAGCACTTCCAGATAGACGTTCGTATCGCGGTCGTCGCCAAGCACAAACTTAAGTTGATCACCCGCGAGCGTCGCGTCGGCGACGATGCGAATCGGCTTGCCGCTGCGCTGTTCGATCTCAGAAATCGCGGCACGTTTTCGATTCAGCACGTGCAGCGCCGCTTCCATCGCGATGTGCAGATCAATCTTCACCACGCGCTCGTCCGCCGCGGCCAGTGCGAGCTTGCGGACGGCGTCCAGGCCGATCGATTCGTTGGTCTTTACCAGGCCCGTGCCCGCGCACTGCAGGCAGTCGTGGTAGATGCTGCGCTTGAGGCTGGGGCGCATGCGCTGCCTGGTCATTTCGATAATGCCGAACTCGCTCATCTGCAGAAAACGCGTTTTTGAGCGGTCCTTCTTAAGATTTTCTGCGAGCCTGGCTTCAAGCTCTCGGCGGTGACGCTCGAAGCGAAGGTCGATGAAATCGCAGATCACCACGCCGCCCAGATCGCGCAGGCGAAGCTGACGCGGAATTTCGTCGGCCGCCTCGAGGTCGGTTTGAAACGCCGTTGTTTCTGCGTCAGAGTGCTCGCGAAACTTGCCGCTGTTGACGTCGATCGCGACGACGGCCTCGGTCTGGTCAATGATGAGCGAGCCGCCGCTCGGGAGAGGCACACGCTTGCTGTGCATCTGCTCGATGGCGTGCTCAATGTTGTATCGGTGAAAGAGCGGCGTGTGGTCTTCGTAAAATTCCACCTTGCTCTTGGACCTTGGCATCATCAGCTTGAAGAAATCGCTGACACGCTTGGCGACAACCTTGTTGTCGATCACGATTCGATCGACGTCGGCCGCGTACACGTCGCGGACGGTTCGCATGATGAGGTCGCCCTCGGCGTAAAGCTCGACGGGGCCGCGCTCCTGATTCTTCTTGTCGATCGTTTCCCAGAGCCGCAGCAGATACTTCAGATCGCGTTCGATTTCCTGCTTGCTCTTGTCGATTCCGTTGGTGCGGATGATGAAACCCAGTTCCCTGGGCGGGTCGAGTTCGTCGAGGATTTTTCGCAGTCGCCTGCGTTCGACTTCGTCTTCGATTTTGCGTGACACGCCCGACTTGCCCACGCCGGGCATCATCACCAGGATGCGGCCCGGAATGCTGACGTAACTACTGAGCGTCGGGCCTTTGGTTCCGATGCCTTCCTTGATGATCTGCACGGTAATTTCGTCGCCGCGTCGAAGACACTGCTGGATCGGCGGTCGATCGCGTCGTGCCATTTTTCGGCCGACAGTTTCACGAACATTTTCACCGCGACGACCGAAGTACGTGGGCATGACATCGGAGATGTGGAGGAAGCCGTTTCGGCCGGTGCCGAAATCAATGAACGCGGCCTGTATTGAAGGCTCGACGTTCATGACGCGGCCCTTGTAGACGTTGCCGACGTGGCTCGCGGAGCTGGTTCGCTCCATGTAGAGTTCTTCGAGACGGCCGTCTTCGAGGAGGGCGATTCTGCATTCCTCGCCCTCAGAAACATTGATGAGCATTTCTTTTTGCATGATGAGTCTGTTCCGGTAGGGCCCGGTCGCGCGGCAAAGCTACACGACTTCGGGCAAAATTTTGCGTGTTTCATCACGCAGGTAATTGTTGATTTGCCGTTCTGAATCGAACGACATGACGCGCCGCGCCACCTCTTTGGCGTGCGAGAGCGTCGTACTTCGAATGATGCGTTTGACCTCGGGAATATCAGGTGAATTCATGCTGAAGGTGGTCAACCCCAGGCCCATGAGCAGGAGCGTGTAAAGCGGATCTCCCGCCATCTCGCCGCAAACACTCACGGGAATTTCCGCCCGCGCACCGGCGCGGATCGTGTCTTTGATGAGTGTGAGCACGGCCGGGTGCCCGGGTATGTAAAGCCCCGCGACTTTCTCGTTCGTGCGATCGACGGCCAGTGTGTATTGCACGAGATCGTTCGTGCCGATCGAGAAAAACTTCGCTTCGCGAGCGAGCGAACTGGCCATGATCGCCGCGGATGGCACTTCGACCATGATGCCGACTGGAATGTCCCGCTTGTACGGAATTTCATTCTCGTCCAGTTCGTCCATAGCGTCCTTCAGAATCATCGTCGCCTGCCTGAGTTCGGGCATCGTCGTGATCATCGGGAACATGAGTCGCACGTCGCCGAGAATGCCAACGCGAAGGATCGCGCGAAGCTGTGCGGTGAACATCGGCACGGACGTCAGGCACATGCGGATGCTGCGATTGCCCAGAAACGGATTCGCTTCATCGTTCACGTGCCTGGGATCATATTTGTCGGCACCAAGATCGAGCGTACGAAGAACGACCGGCCGACCTTTCATGCGCTCAACCACGTACTTGTAAGCGGCGTAGTGGTCTTCTTCCGTCGGCTCGGTATCGCGGCCGAGATAAAGAAACTCGGTGCGATAGAGCCCAACGCCCGTCGCGCCGCGTTCGAGTGATTCGTCTACTTCATGCGGGAACTCGATATTCGCCTGGAGCGTGATGTGATGGCCGTCGCGTGTGACGGCCGGAAGATCGCGCAGGCTCGCGAGATCCAGCTCAAATTTCTGCTGAAGGATTACGCGCTGCTGATAATCGACAAGCTGTTCTGCGGTGGGATTGACCACCACCACGCCGTGCGTTCCGTCGATGATGAGCGTGTCGCCCGGGTTCACGACCGAAGCGACATTGCCGAGCCCGACGACGGCGGGAATCGACATCGCCCGCGCGACGATGGCGGTGTGTGACGTTCGCCCGCCCACCTCGCACGCGAAACCGCGAACCCACTTGCGATCGAGCTGCGCCGTCTGGCTCGGCAAGAGGTCGTGTGCGATGACAATCACTTCACGATCAAGGTGTGAAAGCTGTTCACGCTGCTGCCCGATCAGCGTGCGAAGAATTCGCTTTTCGACATCAAAAAGATCCTTGACTCGCTCTGAAAAATACCGGTCGGACATCTTTGCGAACGTGGCGGCGACACGGCGCAATACGAGGCTGGTCGCGTGCTCGGCGGTGACGAGCTGCTTGCTGATCGCCTGCTCGATCTGCCCGATCATCGACTTGTCACGCAACAAGCTCAGGTGGAAATCAAACACTGCGCCGATTTCCTGGCCGTGGCTTGCAGTCACGTTGCGACGAAGCTCATCCACTTCCGCTCTGGCGGCCTCAAGCGCGACGCGCAGACGAGCAAGCTCCGCGTCGACTTGCTGCGATGCGATCGGGCGTTTGGGGACTGCGATGTCGTCGGCGTCAAGCACGACCGCGGTGGCGATGGCCACGCCGGGTGCTGCTGCTACGCCTTTCAGTAGCTCCATCTTGAAATCAGTTTTGAGTTAGAGTGTTCGGCTAGTGAGGTCTTTTATGGTTGTTAGTCGTTGCTGGCTATTACTACTCCCCGAAATTGTCGTCTATCAGTTTTACGAGTTCATCCACCGCAGAGCCCGCATCAATGCCCTGGGCGCGGATGGTCAGTTTCGTTCCAGGAAGGGCCATGAGGGTAAGAAGCTGCATGACGCTTTTTCCATCAATGTCGACGGCTTCGCTCGCCTCGTCGGCATGTCGATGGACGTGAACGTCGCTGCTAAATCGATTGGCGATGTCCGCGAACTTTACCGCAGGCCGGGCGTGCAGGCCGTTCTCGTTCTTAACGATAACATCTCGAACAACTTCACTCGCCAGCGTGTCACTCGACATGTTGCCCGGCATATTTATTGGTGTTGAAGTGTTTTGCGAAGCGGCCCATTCCCCAGAGACATTTGCATCTCGAAGATTACTTTCAGGGTACGATGAGTCGCTTAAAGATGAGTCAGGCATTGGTGTCTGTCTCCTGGATTAAGTCGATGACGGCCTGTTTGTCGCCGCACTGCCTGAGAAATTTGCGAAACCGATCGTTCTGCAGATTACGGAAGATGAGGTCCATAGCCGAAAGGTGCTGCTGTGTCGCGCCCTCCGGCGAGAGCACGACAAACACGATGTATACTGGCTGCTTGTCGAGCGCGGAGAAGTCGACTCCCTTGGCGGAGATGCCGACAGTCCCGACGAGCGTCTTGACCTTCGCGTGCTTGCAGTGCGGAACGGCCACGCCCTTGCCGAAGCCGGTCGAGCCATTTCGCTCGCGCTTGAGCAATGCCTGAACCACTTCCGGCACGGATTCGGCATCAAGAGCACCCGAGGCCGCCAGCGTGTTCACCAATTCCTCGATGAGTTTGTCACGATCAGTGGCTTGCAACTGCGGCGTAATTGCGTCGGTTACGATAAAATCCTGTAGCTTCATGGCGTTCTATTCCGGGTGTTTGCGGTTGCGCAGACGCTCTTTATGGTCCGTCAGTTGTCGTTCTAATTTCTGGACACAGTTGTCAACGCACGCGTACGCGTCAGGTCCGCGATCTTTCGCGATAAACAGTCCCTTATGCTCCGCATTGACGATCATTTCCACCGACTGATCACCCTTCTCCGCCGTATCCACTACCACCTCTATCTCCTGAATGCGGTCGTAGTATCGAGTCAGTTTTCCCGCCTTCTTCTCCGCAAACTCTTTCAAGGCGGCGGACACGGTCATGTGTCGAGACGATACGACGACTTGCATGGAGTTCTCCTGGTTCAGTTCTTCTTTGCAGCATAGCGTAAACCCCGGGCGGTGCGAAACTTTCGTTACGGTCTTTTACCTATACGTGTCCAGTATCAAATGACGCGATTGACCACAGATCATATCCGAGTCTGATTACCCCGCCCGATCACACGGACTCCTCAACTGATTGATGAGTGAGATGTCTAGGAATGCAGTCTTGCTACACTGCCGGCGATGAAGGTCGTGATTGCCCCCGATAAATTCAAAGGCTCGCTGAACGTCGTCGAAGTCGCCGCCTCGATTGCCGCAGGCGTCTCGCACGCCATTCCCGGCGCGACCATCGACCAATGTCCATTGGCCGACGGCGGCGAAGGGTTCGTGCTCGCTCTCACCACCGCGATGAAGGGTTCGTTTGTGACCCATCGCGTGACCGGGCCACTACCAGAAATGCGTATCGATGCGACGTTCGGCATTGTGGAAGAAGCTGGTGAAATCCGACGCAAGACCGCCGTCATCGAGGTGGCCAGCGCGTCGGGGCTTACCCTTCTTCCTCCGCACTTGCGAGACCCGCTCGCCACCACAACCTTCGGCACGGGCGAACTCATTCGCCATGCCGCCGAGCTTAACTGCACACGTATCCTCCTCGGCATCGGCGGAAGCGCGACCACCGACGCGGGCATCGGATGCGCTCAGGCGGCGGGTTGCCATGTGATTTTGCAGTCGGGTCAATACGCCTCGATCACCGAACCCCTTTGCGGCCGAGATCTTCCTGATGTTCTCATGATCAAAAGCCATCGCGGCTCGCCCGTCGATGGTGTGGAAATCATCGTCGCCGGCGATGTCACCAATCCTCTCTTCGGGCCGACCGGTTGTGCCGCGATTTATGGTCCGCAAAAAGGCGCTTCGCCGGAAACTGTTTTATGGCTCGACGCCGAGCTTCGCGCTCTTGCCACCCGACTCGGCCTGCTCGATCTCGCCGACACGCCCGGCAGCGGTGCGGCGGGCGGACTCGGGTTCGGTATGCTCGCGTTCTTCTCTGCATCGCTAAAGAGCGGCATCGACCTTGTTCTCAACACGACTCGCCTGCGAGCTCGCCTGCGCGGCGCAGATTTGTGCTTCACCGCAGAAGGTCGAATCGATCATCAGAGCGCGTTCGGAAAAACCACCTCGGGCGTCGCGAGATTGTGCGCCGAGCTGGGCGTGCCGTGCGTCGTCATCGCCGGGTCGATCGAGCGCGGGCTCGACATGAATCAATTCGACTTCAGTGCCGTGTTGTCGATCTGCGACGGGCCGATGACACTCGACGAAGCGACCCGCGATGCCGCACCGCTGCTGCGTCACGCCGCCTTTAACGCGACTCGGCTGTTCGACGCCCGCGAGAGCACAATAATCACCAGCGAAAAAGCGCCGAAGTCGCTCACGTGAATACCGAGCTCATTGTGCATAGAGTTACACATCTTGAAGCATGCAACCGAAACGACATTGATCCCAACCGTCCCCGATGCTTTCGGGCAGCAAGGTATGCTTCAATATCTCTGGCCGACGCTGGCTCGAGCATCGCTTTTACTGGCAGCGATCCTATGCGTGTTTTGGGCGCGATCACATCAGAGCAACGATGTGTTCTTCCGATCAAGTGGCGAGCAACTCATTCGATGTGCTTCGGTTCTCGGTCGCATCGTGTTCTTCGTGCAGACCGACGACAGGCCGCCGACGGGCTGGCAATGGTCGCTCGCTCGCGTGCCTCCCATCGACCCATGGGAAGAGTCCATCGCCAAGTTCGTCGGCGTCCAACTAACCGTCGGCCCCGCCGAACTTCCAACAGGTTCAACCCGACTCCGAGTCCGCTATCGAACCATCGTCATCGTGCTCATGATCATTCCCGCGATCTATTCGTGGCAACGGTACAAAAAGAAATTCCGCACGCTTCCGCGCTAGTCGCAAGTTTGCTTCGGCGCAAGCTTTTAACTTCACAGTCTCTTCACCAAACGCTCCGCACGGACGGTTCCATTTTCCATGTCATGATGCAGTAAAAAGCCATGCTTTTTGCACACCGACTGCATGTTCTGATTGTCCACCAGAATATCCGCAACGATACGATCGACCTTCTCCTCTTCCGAAATTCTGATCAGCGTCTCCAGCAATTTCGAGCCCAATCCCTGTCGCTGAAATGCGTCAGAAACCAGGATCGCAAACTCGGCGTCGCCCGTTCCGGGGATTTTGCTGAGTCGCCCGACCGCGACGATCTGCTTCGACTCATCGCGTTCGAGCTCGACAACGATCGCACACTCGCGGTCGTAGTCATTGAAACAAACCCGCACGAGCCGCTCGTGTGCGATGCGCTGGCCGAGCTTCAGCGGGCTGAAGTATCTCATGCGAACCGACTCTTCACTGAGTTGATTGTGAAAGCCAACGAGCAGCGGCTCATCCTCGGGTCTGATCGGCCGGAGCACGACGACTGTCCCATCGCGAAGTGTTTCTTGCGAAACATATTGCGACGGGTACGGCCTGATCGCACTCACCGGCAAATCACTATCCTTCACGCTCGCATCGTGAAGCACCACACGCGCGTCGAGCGCGATAATTCCGTCCGGCCCCGCCAGCAGCGGGTTGATGTCGATCTCTTTAATTCGCCGGTGCTCGATCACGAGCCGCGAAAATCGCACGATCAAACGCTCGAGCGCCGGCAGATCAACACCCGCCCTGCCGCGCGTGCCCGCGAGCGCATGGCTGATCTTCGTGCCCTCGATCATTCGCCGGGCGAGCGTGTTGTTCAGCGGCGGCAGGCCGAGCTGCTTATCCTTGAAGACTTCCACCAGCACACCGCCGCTGCCGAAAAGCAAAACCGGGCCGAATTGCGAGTCAATACTGCTGCCGAGAATCAGCTCGTACGCGTCCTTCAGCTTTACCATGGGCTGCACAGTCACGCCGTCGAACGCCGCCGCGTCGATGGCCTGAATTCTCTGCTTCATGTCGTCGAACACCATCCGCACCTCGCTCTCGCTGGCGATGTTCAGCTTCACGCCGCCCACGTCGGTCTTGTGTGTGATGACACGACTATCGAGCTTCAGCACGACCGGAAAGCCAATTGATTTCGCATAGCTCGCCGCCTCTTCTCTCGTCGAAGCCAAAAACGTCGGCACGGTTGTGATGTGGTACGCCTGCAGCAATTGCTTGCTTTCAAACTCCGTCAGAAGCGTTCGCCCCTGCGCCATCGCACCGGCGATGATCGACTGCACGAGCGCCGAATCCGGATGCTCCGCCTCCTCATCCAGCCGCGGCGTTTCGTATAGCTCTTTCAAATTCTGCGCGTACGCGTGCATCGAGCAGAACGTCTTCGCCGCAGTGTCGGGATAAGGGAACGTGGGAATGTTGGCGCGATTGAGAATGTCCTCGCCGCCCGCGACGTCCGGGCCGCCCATCCAGCTCGCGAGGATCGGTTTGCCGTCCGTCCTGGCGTATTGCTTCAGCAGCTCGGCCGTCTGCGTGGGCTGGGTCATGTCTTGCGGCGTGAGGATCACAAGCAGGCCGTCACTGTTGGGGTCATCCGCGGCGATCTCCAGCGTCTTCGCATATCGATCCGCACCGGCATCTCCCAGAACATCGATCGGATTATTCCTGCTCCATTGCGGCGGAAGGACGGCGTTCAATTTTTCGTGCGTCTCTTTCGAGAGCGTCGCCAGCTCACCCCCGCCGCCGATCAGCGCGTCCGTCGCCAACACTCCGGGCCCGCCCGCATTGGTAATAATCGTCAGCCGATTTCCCCTGGGCCTGGGCTGTTTCGCCAGCACCTCGGCCATGTAGAAAAGCTCGGCGATGGTGTTGACACGCAAGACGCCCGCACGCTTGAACGCGGCGTCGAGCACGTCGTCCGAACCCGTGAGCGATCCGGTGTGCGATGCGGCAGCCTTCGCGGCGGCGTCGGTTCGGCCGGGCTTGATGACGATGATCGGTTTCGATAAAGCGACTTCACGCGCCGCCGACAAAAATGCCCGGGCGTCGCCGATGCTCTCCATATAAATCAGGATCGCGCTCGTGCGCGCGTCGTTGCCAAAATAATCGATCAGATCGCCCCATCCGATATCCAGCATCGAGCCTGTCGAGACGAAGCTGCTGAAGCCGACCTTTTCGCGAAACGACCAATCAAGGATCGCGGTGCAGAGTGCGCCCGACTGACTCAGAAACGCAATCCGGCCCGGCCGGGCGATGTCGCCGGCGAACGTCGCGTTGAGCCCCGTCAGCGGATTCATCACGCCCAGACAGTTCGGGCCGATAAGCCGAATTCGCCCGAGTTTGGCTTCGTGGTGAAGCTGGCGTTCGAGCTCGACGCCCGGCGCGCCCATCTCCTTAAAACCCGCGCTGATGACGATCGCCCCCTTCACGCCTGCCGCGACGCATTCCCTCATCACGCCCGGCACCGTCGACGCGGGCGTCGCGATCACCGCGAGGTCCACGCGCTCGGGCACGCTTGCGATATTCGGATAACTCTTGATGCCCAGCACGCTCGGCCGTTTCGGATTGACCGGAAAAACTGTCCCGCCAAAAGGATTCGACACGAGGTTCCACAGCACGGTTCGGCCGACCGCGTTGGGCGTTTCTGTCGCGCCGATCACCGCAACATTTTTGGGCGTGAAAATCGCATCAAGCGACTGTGAGTTCTCCAGCCGAAGGATGTCGTGCGAGAGATCGACCGTCGGCGAGGGCTTCAGAGTGCTCATGATTGATGTAACGCTAACTCTGATGACTTCAATCTCAATGGCGCGAAGTACTATACAATTGATTTGTGCGCTGCCGATGTTGGCGCGTTCGCCGCCATTCGCGCCGATCGAACATCCCGATACAGTCAGGACCATGCGTTACACCATCGGCATCGCGGGCGTGAGTGGCTACGGCGGCGGAGAACTTTTGCGACTTCTCGCGCGTCATCCACAGTTCGACCTGGTCTACGTCGCGGGCGAAGGATCGGCAGGATCAAAACTCATCGATCGATTCCCGGGCCTGTCGAAGAAGACCGGCGATCTCGTCATCGAAAAATTCGACGCCGACAACATGCCGGAAATCGACGTGCTCTTCGCGTCTTTGCCGACTGGAAAGAGTGCCGAGCCACTCGCGAAAGTTCGCAAGGAAACACGCATCGTCGATATCGGCGGCGACCACAGATATGTCCCGGGATGGGTTTACGGCCTGGCGGATATCTGGCCGGAAAAAATTCGCGGCGCGACGCGCGTCGCCAACCCGGGCTGCTACCCGGCCGCGTCCATCACCGCACTCGCGCCGCTTCTTTACGCGAAACTCATCTCGCCCGAATCGATCATCATCGACGCGAAATCAGGCGTGTCGGGCGCGGGGCGTGGCAGCGGCGATAATAAATTTGGATATGCCGAGACCAACGAAGATCTCATGGCCTATGGGCTGTTGAAACACACGCATATGCCGGAAATCGAGGAGACGATTCGGCAGATGTCCGAGCCTAAAAGCGAGTCATCCACCGGCCTGGTTTTCACGCCGCACCTCATTCCCATGACTCGGGGCATCCTTGCCACCATCTACGCACGCGGCCGGGCAGAAGGCCAAGCACGCGGACCGTCAGCAGGCGTGACGAGCGAAGATTGTCAGTCGGCCGCGCGAAAATTTTACCAGAACAGCCCGTTCGTTCGCGTGCTTGATTCGCCGCCCCACACGAAATTCGCCGCGGCGTCGAACCTCGCATTTCTGCACTACGCGGCAGACCCCGCACGAAATCTTGTGATGGCGATCAGCGTGATCGACAACCTCGGCAAAGGCGCGGCCGGTCAGGCGATTCAGAACGCCAACCTTATGCTCGGACTCGCACCCGAACTCGGGCTCGATAGCCCACCGGTCTGGCCGTAAATTGTTATGACCTTAGAATAACTAGGGCGCAGTTTAACTCTGGTCCGGCTGGCAAGCCATTTCTCAACTGGAGAGCAGTTGAAACGCCTGTTTGACCAAGGCCCAGTACGCGAATTAAATCAGGCTCCGTACACGAATCGCTCGTGCACGATCTTGCCTTCCTTCACCTGATACACGCAGAGTTCGGACATAAACTCGCGCGTTGCGGTGTGCTTGTTCGTGACATCGAGCGTCATCTTTACGACGAAGAACTCGCCCGACACGATCGGGTCGCTGACCATCCCGCCGTGGACTTGGAACGTCTCGTCCCACCACTTGAACTTGCCTATGATCGCCTCAATCCCTTTCTGCTCGAGCGGCACGCCGGGCGGGCCTGCAGATTCGACCGACACGATGTCGGCGTGGTAGAGGTGATCGACCGCTTCGTGGTATTGACCCGAGCGACAAAACATGACCAGACGATCGGCGGTTTCCTGTGTGCTCATAGTAAAAATAACAGTAACAAACACCGTACAAATGTCTACATCCCTTGCACCGCGAAGCGTGAATTTAACCGAATCTTATTGATAAACTTCAGTCCACGGTTTCAATGCCCAAATCCTTCACCTTCTTATTAAGCGTGTTGCGGTTGATGCCCAAATAGTCGGCCGCCTTGGTTTTGACGCCGCCGCACCGCGCGAGTGCCCTGTCGATCAGCGCGTGCTCGACCTGATCGATCACGAGTTGATAAATTTCGCCCTCGCGCATCTCGTACTCGCTGATCGCCTGATCGGCCAATCGCCGGGTCAATAGTTCCATCGTCTCCGCATTCTGCAAACTCTTTCGCTGCTGCGCGAACATCCGCACGGACAGCGGCAAAAGTTCCTCGGTAAAATCCTCGCCCGTGCTGAGCACGACCGCCCGCTCCATCGCGTTCTCGAGCTCGCGAACGTTGCCGGGCCAGGGGTATCGCAACATTACGTTCAGCATCTCGCGATTGATGCGCCTGAGTTTTCTGGCGTTGACCTGATTAAACTTGTCCAGGAAAAAATCGATCAGCCGGGGAATGTCCTCGCGCCGATTCCGCAGCGGCGGAAGATAGATCGGGACGACGTTCAATCGATAGAACAAATCTTCACGAAAATTACCCCGGGCGACTTCTTCCTGCAGATCGACGTTCGTCGCGGCGATCACGCGGACGTCCACCTTTACCACCTGATTATCGCCCACGCGCTCGAACTCACGCTCCTGCAATACGCGAAGCAGTTTGACCTGCAATTGCGGCTCCATCGTGCCGATCTCATCGAGGAAGATCGACCCGCCGTCGGCTGCTTCGAATCGGCCGAGCTTGTCGCGAATGGCTCCGGTAAAGCTGCCTTTTACATGTCCGAAGAGCTCGCTTTCCAACAGCGTGCCGGTGAGTGCGCCGCAATTGACGCGGATAAACGGCTTGTCCTTACGCGGGCTGTTGTAGTGAATCGCCTTGGCGATCATTTCCTTGCCCGTGCCGGTCTCGCCCAAAAGAAGCACGGTCGCGCGGCTGCTTGCGACTTGCCCGACGACGTTGAACACCTCGTGCATGGCCGGGGCGTCGCCGATGATGCTTTCAAATTTGAAACGGTCGCGAACCTGAGACCGAAGCTGTGCGTTCTCGCCTAGTAGATCCTCCTTTTGCCGCATCACCATTCGATTGATCTGGATCGCCTGCGCCAAAAACGCCGCGATGATCCCGAGAAAAATCTCGTCGGCCTTAAGCTGCGCTTCTGTCGTGTAGGGCTTGTCGATCGCCAATGCACCGACAGGCCGCTTTTCGATCTTGATCGGCACGCACATGAAGCTGATCGGAGTCGATGCGTTGTCGTAGCTGCGTAGTCGATTCGTGCGGTTCAGAAAATCGGTCTCGTTGCGAACGTCAGGAATAATGCGTGACCTGCCGGTCGCAACGACGTTGCCCGTGATGCCCTCACCCAGCGCGAAGCGGTTTCGCTCAATATCCTCTGCCGACAGACCGAATGCGGTCTCGGTTCGAAGCCTGCCGGTCGCTTCGTCCAAGAGCACGAGCGTGCCGCGATGCATCTGAAGACGATCGGAGATGACCTGCATGATTCGGGTGAATCCCGCGCGTAGGTCGAGCGTGCTGCTTAGAATCTGCGCAATCTCAGACAATACCCGCATTTCAGCGTCGGAACGGGCACCGTCCTGTGTGGCGAGCAGGTCAAGAGCGGTCTTTTGATCGGCCATGTGCCTAGATAATAAGCGATTTTTACACACGAGGCAAAGATTGACAGGAAATGTGCTGCTTAAAACAACGTACCGATAAATGACTCATAATGATGCGTTCGTCATCCGTAACACTTCAGCCGTACGCAGCAAATCGCATTTCTTCGGACATTTTTGGGTGTCACGGTTTTTATTCAAGTCCTGGTAAACGCGAGCAGTCGAATCAATTGTATTTTTCGAGCGTATAACGACTTGCGTACAAGTCGTGGCACCAGATATCGTGAAATTCTGGCATTCGGCTGAAGTGTTACCTTTCGACGATATTGCACCAAAAGCATAAAAGTGCTTTGGCTCAGCCGTCAGTTGAAACCGACACAAAGACGCTACAACATCACATCCCCGCCGGTGGGCTGGCCTAGCTTTCCGTGGAGGTCGAACTTCTAGTGTTTTGCTGGCAGCCAGCGGTTCGCGGGAAATATGAAAGTTGCTCAATCAATTTTGACGGGGCGCGAACTATATAACGGCCTCCGGCGCCAAAACGAGCGTGCGTGGTGTTCCGACGAATCCTATTTCCGCACATTGGTAAAATCTCACGCATCGCTAAAGATCAAAAACACCTTCACCACCTACGTACAATGGGCGAATAAAACCGATCAACGTCCTCAAACCCTCGGCATGGACCATCTGCAGGTGCTTCGGAATAGGCACGAACAGTTTGCGAGGAAATTTGAATTTGAAACGGCCACTGAATTGAACCTAAAACTCGATGAATTATCTGCCAACTAGCGAGTGACCTTAAAATGCAGCGGGTCGGCCTCGTTTGGCCGACCCGCGTTGTGCACAATTACATTAGTCTACAAGACGATCTGCGATGAACTTGCGAAAACCCGGACGTAGTCGACCTTCATCTTGACGTTGGTCGAGGCGCGATCGCCGTAGCCGCCGTTGGGCACGTTGCCGGCCCAGATTCCGTTTTGGACTTCCGAGCTGAGGATCAGGAACTGGGGGAAGTTGCTGATCGGGTTGGTGGTGATGCCACGGTCCTGAGCGACCTGCCGGTTGAGCGTGTACCAGAATCGGCCATCAACATAGAAGTTGTAAGCGTTTTCGGTCCATTCGACGCCGTAAACGTGATATCCCTGGTCGGCGTTGATGTTACCCAAACGGTCTGAGTCTTCGAAGACGGTGCGTTGGTTCTCGCGATATCCGTCCCAATGCACGGCGAGGCTGGCTTTATTGCCGCGGTAGTTGTTGCCCGCGTCGTGTGAGCGATGCTCGACGACATCGACTTCGTTGCCGAGTGAACTCGCGTTGCCCGGGCTTCGGCCGGCGTTGCCGTTGTGCATATTCCATGAGTGAATCCAGAACGCGGACCACATGCCGGGGGCGGAGTCAAAATCGATCCGAGCTTCGAAGAAGCCATGTGCCTGCTGGAATCTGTCTCGGGTGCTGACGATACCGGTGTAGTGGGTGTTATTTTCGGTGTAGGTGCGGATGACCAGGTCGCCGTTCTCGACGGACACTGCTTCTGGGACGTTAATGGCGTCACGACGTGGTCCTTGAAACTCATGTCGCCACTTACTTTGATCCAGACTAAACCCGCTAAACTCGTCGTTGAACGTAAGCCGATTGTACCTATTGGCGATATTTTGGTCGTTCACGACCGGCCTCACGCCGCCGCCATTGTTCCCCGGAGTGGGTGATAGTGTCGGAGTGGGTGATAGTGTCGGAGTGGGTGATGGCGTGGAAGCTGGTGTCGGCGATGGAGCAGGATTGGAAGCCCCGTTGCCGCCCGTCACCACTGTGCCGGACTGACGATGGTCGCTGCTGCCTGCCGAGTTGAACGCCTGCACGCGGAACCAATATCGCGTGTTGGCTTGAAGGCCTGTTGCGGTGAAGTTGGTGGCGTTCGCACCCGTGGTGGCGATACGGTTCCAGTTGCTGCCGTCGATCGAAAGTTCCAGACGGAAGCCTTCTTCGTTGCTTGAAGCATCGAGCCATGAGAGGTTCAGGTCCGTACCCGAGCCGTTGGAAACGAACGCACCCCAGGGCCGGCCCGGCGCCTGATTGCTGGGTGTCGGTGAGGGTGAGGGACTAGGTGTCGGCGAAGGTGTCGGCGAAGGTGTCGGCGAAGGCGAGGGAGAGGGTGAAGGAGAGAAAGTCCCCAACTCTGAGGTCTGGCGAATCGAGATGAAGTTGATTCGGTTGTTCCAGGCGCCATTGCCACTGGTAACAGACAGTCTGCCGTCGGTGACTGTGACGCTCCCACTGCGATTGAGCCATCGTTGACTCGAATTGGGCGCGCCGTTGACCAGGTTTCGCCCTTCGACATTGATGTTGTAATAAGCTTCGTTAGAGGCCGGATCACCTGCAGCCAATGACACTGAGTACGTTCCATTGGGAACGGCCACTTCCCAAGTTCTGGCCTGATTTCCCGTGCCAAAATTCGCGAAGGTATCAAGGCGCTGCTCGCCGCCCTGCCTTCTGCGTAATTGGTTAGCCGAGTTGTCGGAGTCCCAACCGTAGGTTATTCCGAACCGCGAGTTGTAGGTCGCACCTGTGTCGGGATAATGATCCCTTGGGGTCGAATCCCAACTGGGCTGGAAATTAATGTCGGCAGAAAAGGCAAAAAGTTGCCGATTCTCAAGATTCTCGACCAGCGCCCGGGGAGGAGTCCGCAGAATTGTAATCTGCCGTGGAAGCGTCCGCATGAGCTTGGTCTTGATACGGGGGGCGTGAGCTTGCTGCTTATTAAAGGCCATGGGCTGGTTTCTCCCTCTCAAGGGATCCAAGGGTTTACTGAAATGTCGAGCGATGCGTTAGGTCATACCGACGGGCTTGAGCACGACACGCTATCTGCCGCCACGACCCATGTTGCAACGCTCTTGCCGTCCGTCGCCCATTAGCGAAGGACCGATAAGGCTTTGAACTTATAGCCCGTAAGGGAAAGACTGATCAAGCCATGTAACACCGGAAAAAAAGTTTTATTTTGCGCCGTATTTGCGCCTGAACTATTTTTCGTGTGGGAGTCGTAATTGCCTGACATTAATCATTTCGACGGGATATGATGGCCACTTAATCGACCTGTAACGGATTTACAATCGTAAATAGTTTCCCCGCGACTAAACCCTCTTGCGTTAATCTGGGCAAGATAAAACGGGACTACCCTTAGCGCAGCTTTTGCGCAATTCGTTCTGGAGACGATTTTTTTAGGAATTCGAACTCTCGTCGGCGAAATGCGTTTGAAAGGCGAGTTGCTCCAACTGCTGGGCCAAGTCCACATTATTGACAAGAACGCCCCGAGAAACTGTGAGCAGACGAGGGGCGAAATTCAGGATCGACCGCACCCCCGCCGCGACCAGTGCGTCTGCGACGGCTTGCGCCGCCGATGCCGGCACCGCAACGATCGCAAGCTGAGCCGACGTCCGCTTGACGACACTCGCCAGTTCGCCCATTGCTTCAATTTTCAGCCCGGCGATTTCTTCGCCGACACGCGTTTTGTCCGTATCTAGCACCGCGAGCAAATGCATGTTTCTTCCTTCAAATCCCTTGTGAGACGCCAGTGCTTTTCCGAGATTGCCCGCGCCGATCAATATCACATTCCAAGGCCTGTCGATGCCCAGGATGTGCCTGATCTGACGCGAGAGTTCCGCGACACGATAGCCAATGCCCGGATGCCCGAATTGACCAAAATGAGCCAGGTCCTTGCGGACCTGCCCGTCGGTCAGTCCCAGCAGATCGCCCAGCTGCTTGCTGTTGATGCGGGATTGACCCGTCTCCGCGAGATGCTCCAACTGACGCAAATACAAGCTGAGCCGTCTTACATAGGGCGGCGGTTGATGACCGGCAGACTGGGGGGCGATCTCGGAGACCGATGCGCTGACGCCTCTGGTCTGCGAGACGGGTTGTTTCGCGTCACTCGGTTCGATCATGCTGGTCGATTATAGAGATTGACGTTCGCACGTGCGAATGTTGACACTTTTTGCGAGCACCGATAGCGTCTGGCGGTCGGTCTGAACCCACCACGCGGCACGGCGTTAAAATCGGCCGCTTCGTTTGACGTATGGAGACTTTTTCGATGATTTCATTCCTGAACGTGACTCAGCCTGTAAAACCACGCGTCTACTTTGTTGCTCCTCTTATAAAACCCTCACGCCACATTATTCGGTCCTTCATTGCTTTATTTTGTGTCGCTGCGATGGGCGTGATGGCAACCGCAATTCCCGCCAAAGCTGACCTTACTGCGGAGATCGTGACGGCCGAAGATGCGACTGGTTATCGCAGCGAAGTCCGTGCCTTTGTCACGGAGCATTTCGCGGCGATCAAGTCAGACAACCGCGAGTTGCTATCGCGCTCGCGAGACGCGATTGTCAATTCCGCGATCACCTCGACTCCCGCACGCTCGCAGTCTTTCCTTCAGCTCCTTTCACAAGAGGTCGACGCTCAGGCCAGGCCCGCACTGGCCAGCATGTCACCGGCGGCGCGGCTCAACACTGCGATCATCGTCGCACGCCTCTCACGTGCGGGTCAGGCGTCCGAATTGCAAAAGACAGTTGAACTTTTGATCGCGGATCAGACTCCGGCGATTTCAATGTGGGGGCTGCAGGCTGCTCGTTCGATCTTGCCCGTCATCCTGAGTGATCCGCTGTTGAAGCAAAACGAAAAAGTCATCGCAGCCGCAGCAGCAGCGGTTCAGACGCACCAGGAGCAAGGTCCGGTTGCGGCCGAGGCCTATCGTGCTCTGCTGGGCGAAGTCGAAGCCATCACGCGCGACCCCGCACGCCGTCAAAGGAACCGCGAGCTTCTCGCCGCCATCGCTCCGACACTTATCGACGGTGCGCACGATATCCTCGGCGCACGTATCGGCATCTACGCGACGGGCGCCATGCCCAACGACCCGATGACCGATTACTCCGACGGCATTCGCGTTTTGGCACTCCCGGCGGTGTGGTCGCTGCAGTCCGCCGAGCAGCGCGAAACCACCATGAAGCGTGTGCTGGAACTGTTGAAAGTGACTCGAAAAAACGTCGATTCCACAAACGCCGCTCAAATCGATCAGTTCAGAGAACTCGGACGCGGCCTGGGTTCGGTTTGTGCCGCCGTGGATCCTTCGGTCCCCAACGCAGCGGCACTGCAGAAGGCCGGAAACGACCTCAACCGTGTCGGCCGCGCCAATTCAGTCCAGCAGATTCAAACGCTCATCGACAACCTGATCGTCGCCGTGCCGGCATCATTCCCCAACGTCTTGCCGGGGGCAAAAACCGGAACCACACCGGCGAATTAGTTCGACTGAATTAGTTCGATATACTTCGTCTATTCACGAGAAATTTGTAATACTACAGCCGACGTTCTGCGTGTGGTTTCGATCGCAAGTCGCTCGCTCTGCCAAGGCAAGTCGAAATGGACCGAGATCACCACCCAGACTCAAAATGCACGGAGAAAATTTAATGAACATTCGCACACCCAAAACATCCGGCAAGTCATCCACATTCATTCTTAAACTGCTGATGCCTGTAATCGCGGCGGCGGCATTGCTGACGGGATGCGAAGACAAGAATGAGAGCAAGGGAACCGGTGCGACCGGAGCAGACGGAAACAGCTCCGTCGCCATCACGAAAGTCGCCGACAAGCCACCCGCAAACGGGCCGGGCACGTTCACCTTCATCAACCGCGGCGACCTCATCACGCTCGACCTCAATCAGATGTCGTATCTGCAGGACTTCCGCATCACCTACGGCATTCGCGAGGGCCTGTACACCTATGACGTGCGCGACATGTCCCCGGTGCCCTCGCTCGCGAGCGAGACCAAAATTTCCGACGATAAAAAGACCTGGACGTTCAAACTTCGCCCGGATGCAAAATGGTCCAACGGCGACCCGCTGGTCGCGGCCGATTTCGTCTTTTCCTGGCTTCTCCTGCTCGAATCGCCGGGCGAATATACCTCGCTGCTCTACTACATAAAAAATGCCGAGGCGTATGAAAAAAGCTATCGCGAACAGGACGGCAAAGTGAAGTCGCAGGACGTAGGAGTTAGGGCGATTGACGCTCAGACGGTTGAAATATCATTGAACAACCCAGTGCCGTTTTTGCCTGATCTCATGGCGTTTCCGACGTTCTACCCGCGTCACGCACGCAGCATGGAACCCTTCAAATCGGCCGACGCGAAAGGACGCGTCAGCTACGATGCGAAATACACCAAGCCTGAAAACGTCGTCACCAACGGTCCGTTCACTCTGAGCGAGTGGATCGCGGGCAGGCAGATCGTCCTGACCGCGTGCCCGAACTACTGGGACGCAGCCAACGTCAAGAGCAAGAAAGTCATCATGGTCGTGAACAACGACCCGCAAAGTGCTTTCCAGCAATACGAGCAGGGAACCGTCGACTGGCTCGCGGATGTTTCCGCCGACGTGAGTGCCGAACTTAAATCGATCAATCGAAGTGACCTCCGCTCCACGCCCGCCTACGGCACGGCGTTTCTCACCTTTAACACCGCCCCCACCGTCGACAGCAAGCTCGGTGCGGGTGTGAAAAATCCTCTCTCAGACGTCCGCATTCGCCGCGCCTTGGCGATGACGGTCGAGAAACAGTACATCGTCGACCAGATCACACGAATGGGCGAGAAGGTCGCGGGCAGCTATATTCCGCCGGGCTTTTTCAAGGGATTTTCAAGCACGCCCACGCCGGAATATGATGTCGAAGGCGCTCGAAAGCTCCTCGCCGAGGCGGGTTATGCCGGAGGCAAAGGATTTCCCAAGCTGACATTCGCCTACAACTCAGACAACCCGACTCGCAAGGCTTTCGCGGAATTTCTGTCTCAAGGATGGCGCGAAAATCTGGGCATCACGGTCGACCTCGAACCGCTCGAACTCAAGACCTATCGCACGCGCGTAACGGATAAAAATTACACGATCGCGGCCGTCGCGTGGTACGGCGATTACATGGACCTCTCGACCTGGACCGACAAATACCTCTCGACCAGTCAGAACAATGACACGAACTGGGCCCCTCCCGAATACGACGCCCTGCTGAAGTTAGCCGAGCAAGAGTCAAACGAGCAAAAGCGTTCTGACCTGCTCCAGAAAGCCGAGGCGATGATCAACACCGAGCTGCCGATCTTGCCGCTTTATCACTATGTCAATGTCACGCTCTACCGAGACAACGTCGATGGCATCACGCCCAATGCCAAGCTCATCGTCCTGCCGAAATTCGTTTCAGTGAAGTAGTCGTCGAAGTAGTCGTCGAAGTAGTCGTCGCATCGCCATGAAGCAATACGCACTGAGTCGAATACTCCAGTTCCCCCTCATCCTGGCGGTGATCTACGTCGTCACGTTCATGATGGTCTGGGTCGTGCCGGGCGATCCGTTTCAGAACTCAGACCGCGCGATGGACCCTGCTCAGTTGCAGCAGCTGAAGGAAAAGCTGAACGCCGATACGTGGTACGGTTTCCTCGCCCACTATCCCGTCCAGCTGATCCTCCATCAGGACTTCGGCCCGTCGATGCGAAACCAGGAATTTCGCGTCAACGAAATCATCGCCGCGCGGTTTCCCGTCTCGTTCAAGCTCGGCCTCATCGCGCTCACCATCGCCGTCATCGTCGGGATGACCGTCGGCACCCTCTCTGCCGTCTACCGCGACGGCCTGATCGACTGGGCGGGCATGACCCTCACGCTCGTCGGCATCTCCATTCCCGCGTTCGTTACCGCCGCCATTCTGCTCGTCGTCTTGATCGGCAAGTACAACTTATTTCCACTGGGCCAGGGCACGGGCTCGTCGCTTCCCCTGGCCGCGTTAGTGTTGCCCGCGATCTCACTCGCCCTTGCTCCGATGGCGTACATCGTTCGCCTTCAGCGCGTCTCCATGCTCGACGTTCTTGGCGCCGATTACGTCCGAACCGCCCGCGCCAAGGGCCTGTCCAAGCCCTGGGTCGTGATCAAGCACTGCATGCGTAACGCGTTTCTCCCTGTGCTCTCGTACCTCGGACCCGCCGCCGCGCTCACGCTCACCGGCTCCTTCGTCGTCGAACGCGTCTTCAACCTCAACGGCCTGGGTCAGGTCTTCATCGACTCCGTCACCAATCGCGATCAAACCATGATCCTCGCACTGGTCATGGTCTATTCCACTCTCGTCCTGGTCCTGAACCTCGTGGTCGATCTCCTTTACGGCTTTGTCGATCCCCGCATCGACGTCACCGCGGCCAACTAATCGTCTGCACTCGAAATGACCGCAGTCACCCTGCCAACCTCTGCCATCCTCATTCAGCCCGCTAGGCCCGGGTTTTTCGCACGATTTCTGAATATCGCCCGCTCCAAACCGCGTATCTTCTTCGGCGGCCTGATTCTGCTCCTGATCGCCGGGTCGAGCCTGCTATCGATGCCCCTTACGCTCGCTTCCAGGGGCGAAATTTCCTACGAGCTTCGCAACCGCGGCGACGAACGCCAACCGCCCTCACTCGAACGCATCGGCTACGTCATGGGCACCGATTCCTTCGGCCGAAGCGTGCTGGGCCGGGCGCTCTTGGGCGGGTCGATCTCGCTCGCCATCGGTTTCGCCGCCGCCGCCATCAGCGTCTCGCTCGGCGTCACCGTCGGCCTGATCGCAGGCTTCCGCGGCGGATGGATCGACTCCCTGCTCATGCGAGTCGTCGATGTCCTCTACGGCCTGCCCTACATCCTCCTGGTCCTCCTTTTCAAGATCGCCCTCGAAGACCCTCTCAAAAGCGTTTTCCCCTCCCGCATCGCCTCCCTCATCGTCATGTTCCTCGCCATCGGCCTGGTCAGCTGGCTCACCATGGCCCGCGTCATTCGCGGCCAGGTCCTTTCGCTCCGGTCTCAGCCCTTCATCGAGGCCTGCCACGCCGTCGGCCTGCCTCAGCTTCGCATCTTTCTCCGGCACATTCTGCCCAACCTCGTCGGGCCCATTGCCGTCTACGCCACCCTCACCATCCCACAGGCCATCCTCGCGGAATCATTCCTCAGCTTCCTCGGCATCGGCGTCGATCCGACCCTGCCCACCTGGGGCGCCCTCGCCGCCGAGAACCGCATTAACGCGACCCGCACACTTAATCCCGAGTGGTGGATGCTCCTCTTTCCCTGCTTACTTCTAAGCATCACCCTGCTCGCCCTCAACTTCCTCGGCGACGGCCTGCGCGACCAGTTCGACCCGAAAAAAGAAGCCGCCAAGCTCTAAGATTTTTCGTCATATTGAAGTTCGGTGTGCGACTCTCGCTCAGGATTTTTTCTTCCGTTGTCGAAGTTTGAAACGGCTTTCTGAATCGCCGCCCAACATTCGCCGCCCGACATTCGCCGCCCGACATTCGCCGCCGATTTGCGCCCATTCGCACCATTTCGCCGTCATCAACCACCATTTTGCGCCTATTTACCACCCTTTTGTCGATACTCTTTTCACCCCTCCCTCGCTCCATCTCCCGGCCGCCGCTCATCTTACGCCGACCATCCTCACCCCGGCCCACTCGAAATGCGCACATTTGAGTTCGACTTCGATGTCACCCGAGTGTTTCAGACTCATATCTCCACCGCTTCTGCACCATCTGTCCCATTCGCGCATGAGCGCATCGAGACGGGCGCGCAAATCTGAAGCGCCTCCTCTTCCTCGCGCGCGTCTCGACCCAACATCGCTCGACAACTTCGCGTGCTTCCGCAGGCTCGCGCCCGCGGCGAAACAAGGACCAATCGCAAACCATGAAGACGTGTAGTCCTCCTGCGGTTGCCAAATGTTTCAAGACCTCAATCGTGACGGAGAGAAATCAATTTCAATTCTGTCATGGAAAAAAAGTTTTGAATAATGCTGATCATCTGTTGGCGACTGCAGGCCGCGCCTCTACCCACATTGGGCGATCCATCCTAAACTGTTCGGATGGACAAACGCGTCGTCGTCACGGGTATTGGAATGGTTTCGCCACTGGGCATCGGCAAGGCCGCGACGTGGGAGGCGCTGCTTGCGGGCCGAAGCGGGATCGGGCCGATCACGCTGTTTTCGCCCGACGGGCTGGGTTGTCGCGTGGGCGGGCAGGTGCCGGCATACAAGATCAACGACTTCGTGCCCAAGAGTTATCGCAAGGCGACGAAGGTGATGGCGCGCGATATCGAGCTCGCGGTCATCGCGGCGGACGATGCGTTCAAGGATGCGAAGATCGCGTCGCAGGCTTATACCGAAAACCCGACGCTCACGCCCGAGCGGTTTGGGTGCAACATCGGCGCGGGGCTGATCTGCTGTGAGCTGAATGAACTGACCGCGGCGTTTGATGTGGCGCGCGACGGGCCGGGCTCGACTGGATTCGATCTGAAGAAATGGGGAAACGACGGCATGGGTCAGCTTACACCGCTATGGCTCTTGAAATATTTGCCGAACATGCTGGCGTGTCATGTGACGATCATTCACGGGTTGATGGGGCCGTCGAACACGATTACGTGTGCGGATGCGAGCAGCCATCTGGCGATCGGCGAGGCGTTTCGGACGATTCAGCGCGGCAAGGCGGATCTGGCGATTTGCGGCGGCGCGGAATCGAAGCTGAACCCGATGGGCATGGTCCGGCAAACACTGCTCAAGAGGCTGAACGAAAGCGGCGGAGAGGGACCGGACGCGGTTCGGCCGTTCGACACGCAGGCGAGCGGCACCGCGATCGCAGAAGGCGGCGGGCTGTTGATCCTGGAAGAGCTCGAGCACGCGAAGGCTCGCGGCGCGACGATCTACGCGGAGCTGACCGGATTTGCAGCGAGTCATGACGCCTACAGCACGACCGAACCCGATCCGACGGGAAAGAGCTACGCGGCGGCGATTCGTAACGCACTGCGCGACGCCAAGACGAACGCGATCGATGTGGACCTATTGATTCCGCACGGCGTGGGTATCGCATCGCACGACGCGGCTGAGCTGAACGGGCTGAAGCTGGCGCTGGGCGATGAACTGAGTCGTATGAAAATGTCGCCCGTGAAATCGCAGCTCGGCAGCCTTGCCGCGGGAGGTGGCGTGGAAGTGGCGATCGCGGTGATGTCGGTGGCCAATCAGATCGCCCCACCCGCGATCAACACGCGGCCCGAAAAGACCGCGATGAAACTGAACGTTTCAGGCGAAGCCCGCACGGGCGAAATTCGATCGGCACTGAGCACCGCGTACAGCATCGGCGGGCAAAACGCGGCGCTGGTGTTTCGGGCGTATCGGGGGTGATCGGGCGTGAGCGTGTTCGCCACCTTTTGTATATCTCATGTATCGATCAGTTGCCGATAGCCGGTCAAAGCGAGCGGCATCACATCGCTGGAGAGTCTCTGGCGTCCGGTCCTGAAGAGGTCGTCCCAGTATCCAAGTCTCTGGCGGAGCGGGTAGAGCGACGAAACGCAGGAACGAATTTCCTCACTCGACACGCCGCCGAGCAAAAGCGGAGGCGCCAGGCCGCGATCTCTCAGCTCCGTGATGATGCGTCTGATCGTGACCTCGTCGTGTTGTGGCGCGTCAGCGGTCACGTCCGTGACGCTCAGGACTTCCTCTGCTGCGTTGGCACACTTGGCGAAGCACACGACAAAACGTTGATCGGACGATGAATCGCCAGCGGGTAGTGGAGACGGGCCGGGTATGCGAGCGTCGATCGTGCAGATGGACAAGCACACGGGCAAGACTCGCCGCAGGTCGATCGTTCGGTGGTGCTGAATGTCTTGACCGAGAGTCAGGGCTGCCTGTTCGAGCGCTGGCTCGCCGGGCGTGTACTGCGTCTGACCGCAATCGACGAAGTCGATAAACCGCCTGAGCAGTGCAGCCGAAGGGCCGTGGGCGTAGAGCGAGAGGATGAAACCGTCGAGCGCGGGGCAATTGGACTTGAGCATTCTCCAGACGCACGACTGAAACGGCTCGTCGGTGTCGCGGAGCTGAGGCAGGCGCATTCGCAGTTTGGTCTGTCCGACTTTCAGCCAGCGAAGCTTGTAGCCGTTTCGAGAGCCGCGTGCGTTCGTGCGAGCGTAATTGGGTCTGCCCAGAACGTCGCTGACTTCCGCTTCGAGCAGCACCTCGACAAGCCGTCTGGCGCGGCCTTGAATCCACGCCGAGATCTGTTGTGGCGGCCCGTCTGCGTCGCGAATTTGTTGGAGTGGAAGAGGCAATGTGAAGGTCGGTGTGAATATCGCTGGGACGACAAAGTATTCTACGCGTGCGACATCACACTCGGCCACGAACGATCAATATTCAAGGCGATTTCGATCTGAAACTGTCTGTAAATTAAGAAGGTCTCGACCGCTCACGGGCTTGGGACGCGCGTTGCAAGACAGAGAGGTTTGAAAGAGAACCACTTACGCAAAAGAGACCGCCCGAAGGCGGTCTCCAATTGCTTTGATACAGCATCTTTTGCCCTGATGTCGTCGAACCTTAGTTCGTCGTCACGGGCTGGATGTTGGTGGTAAGGAAGCGATCGCCGGCGAGGCTGCCGCGAGCGGGAAGCACATCTTCCGATCCTTCGGGCAGTTCGACCAGTCGCTTGATGCGAACGTTCGCGTGAGCACCGAACGCGGTCCCGGCAGGGATGAGGTGACCGAGGATGACGTTCTCCTTCAGACCCACGAGTGTATCGACCTGACCCGCCATCGCGGCTTCGGTGAGGACCTTGGTGGTCTCCTGGAAGCTCGCGGCGGAGATGAACGACTCGCTCTGCAGGGAGGCTTTGGTGATACCCAGCAGCAGCGTCTTGCCTCGTGCGGGCTTAGGACGTTTGCCCTTGGCGGGATTCTTACCCGCGGCCTCGGCGTTTTCGTTGGCTTCGCGATAGGCGTCGCGAAGGACGATTTCTCCGACCTTGTAGTTCGTATCGCCAGCGTCCGTCACGCGAACGGATTTGTTCGCTTCGACGTTGACCTGGTTGTAACGATACCGGTCGATGACTTCGCCTGGCAGGAGTCGGGTCTCGCCCGGGTCTTCGATTTTGATCTTACGGAGCATCTGCGAAATGATGATTTCGATGTGCTTGTCGTTGATCTTCACGCCCTGTGAGCGATAGACGTTTTGGATTTCCGTCAGCAGGTAGGCGAAGAGCGATTCTTCACCCTTGATGCGGAGGATGTCGTGAGGAATGACGGGGCCGCGAATGAGCTGATCGCCGGCCTCGACGAGATCTCCGCTGTGGACGGCGAGTTCGACCGACTGTGAGACATGGTGTTCTTTTTCCATGCCCGTGTCGGCGTTCTTGACGACGATCGTCTGCTTGCCACGGCGGCGGTCGGAACGCAGTTCCACCACGCCCGAGATTTCGGCCAGCGTCGCCGACTCTTTGGGCTTGCGGGCCTCAAACAGTTCGGTGACACGAGGCAAACCTCCGGTGATATCCTGAGTGGTGGCCACAGCACGGGGCAGACGCGCGAGCATCTGACCGGCGACGATCTTCTGGCCTTGAACGACTTCGATTCGGCTCTTTGCGGGCAGGTAGTGGAAGTCCTGAATCTTGCCGTCGGCGTCTTCGACGGTGAGACGCGGCTGACGCTCGCCCTTGTGCTCGATGACGATAAGCTTGGATTCTGCACCCTTCTTTTCGTCTTCGTAGCGAACGGTTTCGCCCAGGTCGATGTCTTCGTAGCGAATGATGCCAGTGCGGGCCGACAGCACCGGAACGACGTGCGGATCCCAGACGGCGATCTGCTGCTTGGCCTTGACCTTCTCGCCGTTGGCGGCGTTGATGGTCGCACCGTAGGGAACCTTATACTTCTCGAGTTCGCGACCCTTGGCGTCGAGCACGGCGATTTCGCCGTTCTTACGCAACGCGACGAGTCGCTTATTGCCCTCGGCATCTTTGACTTCGACGGCGTCGATGTCGCGGTGCTCGAGCGTACCGGCGTTGATCGCCTTGACGTCGTTCTCGACGAGTGCACCCGTCGCGACGCCGCCCGTGTGGAACGTACGCATCGTAAGCTGTGTGCCGGGCTCGCCGATCGATTGAGCCGCGATGATACCCGCCGCCAGACCTTGTTCGACGATCTGATTGCTGGACATGTCCATGCCGTAGCACCGAGCGCACACGCCCATGGCATTTTCGCAGGTGAGCGGGCTTCGCACGCGGACGGTCTCGAGCTTGAGCTCTTTGATCTTGTCCGCGATGTCGATCGTGATCATCTGGTTTTCTTTGACCATGATCTCGTCGGTTACGGGGTTCTGAATCGTGTCTCGTGCGACGCGGCCGATGATCATTTCTTTCAGCTCGACTTCGATGGTCTCGCCCTTATAGATCGTGGACTTGACGACGCCGTTGATCGTGCCGCAATCCAGGCCGTTCACGACGACGTTCTGTGCGACGTCGCACAGTTTACGCGTGAGGTAGCCCGAGTCGGCGGTCTTGAGCGCGGTGTCGGCCAGGCCCTTACGAGCGCCGTGCGTTGAGCTGAAGTATTCGAGCACCGAAAGGCCTTCTCGGAAGTTGGCCTTGATGGGCGTTTCGATGATTTCGCCCGAAGGCTTGGCCATGAGACCGCGCATCCCGCCGAGCTGTCGCATCTGATCGACTGAGCCTCGCGCTTTGGACGTCGCCATCATGTGGATGGGGTTGAGGTATCGCATCGCGCCCTTGTCGCCGGGCTGAACGAGCGAACCGTCGGCCGAGCGGTAATCGTCTCGGAGCTGGATCATCAGATCGTCTGTGACCTGCTTTCGGGCGTGGGCCCAGATATCCAGAAGCTGTTGCCTGCGCTCGGTGGCGGTGATGGCGCCGAACTTGTACGACTTTTCGACGTCGTTCGCGCGCTTCTGGCCGTCATCAAGGATTCTCGCCTTGGTTTCGGGAGTGCGAATGTCCGTGATACCGAACGACAGTCCAGCCAGAGTCGATCGCTTGAAGCCCAGTTGCTTGAGATCGTCGAGAAGATCGATCGTCGCGGGCCTGCCGCACTCTGCGTAGGTGTCGGCGATGACGCGCGACTGCCCTGAGGAGGTGAGGGCATAGTTGTAGTACGGCATCCCCTTGGGCAGGATGTCGCTGAGCATGACGCGGCCGACCGTCGTGCGGATGACGCGGCTGCTGTAGTTGTCGGGGCGCTGCGCGAGGCCGACGAAGTTCGCGTCTTTGGTCTTGCGGTGCTCCTGGTGATGGCGGAAAGAGACTTCGGCGATCGGCTGCGGCGGGCCGTCGTTTTCGACGACGTGGCTGAAGCCTTCCAGGCGAACGAAGATGCGCGTGTGCATTGCGATCTTGCCCTGATCAAACGCCATCAGCGCTTCCTGCTTGCCGTTGAACATCATGTACTCGCCCTTGTCCTTTTCGCGCTCCACAGTGATGTAGTACACGCCCAGAACGATGTCCTGGGAAGGCGAGATGATGGGCGAACCGTTGGCGGGGCTGAAGATGTTGTGCGGGCTGAGCATCAGCACGTGTGTTTCAGTCTGCGCCTCGATGGAGAGGGGCAGGTGGACGGCCATCTGATCGCCGTCGAAATCGGCGTTGAAGCCCTTACACACGAGCGGGTGAATCTTGATCGCATTGCCTTCGACCAGAACCGGCTCGAACGCCTGAATGCCCATGCGGTGAAGCGTGGGTGCGCGGTTGAGCATGACCGGGTGCTGGTAGATGACTTCTTCGAGGATGTCCCAGACTTCGGGGTCGCGTCGTTCGAGCATTCGCTTCGCGGACTTGATGGTGTCAGCCAGGCCGTGCTCTTTGAGCTTGCGGATGATGAAGGGCTGGAAGAGTTCGAGCGCGATTTTCTTCGGCAGGCCGCACTGGTGGAGCTTGAGCTCCGGGCCGACGACGATGACCGAACGCGCGGAATAATCGACGCGCTTGCCGAGCAGGTTCTCGCGGAATCGTCCCTGCTTGCCCTTGATCATGTCGGTGAGCGACTTGAGCGGGCGGTTGGACGAACCAAGCACCGGACGGCGGCATCGGCCATTGTCGAAGAGCGCATCGACAGCCTGTTGAAGCATTCGCTTTTCGTTGCGGATGATGACTTCGGGCGCGTTGAGATCGACCAGCTTCTTCAGGCGGTTGTTGCGGTTGATGATGCGGCGATACAGATCGTTCAAATCGCTCGTCGCGAAGTTTCCGCTTTCGAGCATGACCAAAGGACGCAAGTCGGGCGGAATGACCGGAATGACTTCCATGATCATCCACTCGGCCTTATTTTCCGAGCCACGAATGGCTTCGAGCATCTTGAGACGCTTGGTCAGGTCTTTCAGCTTCTGCTTGCTGCCGGTGTTTTCGATGTTCTCGCGAACCTTAAGAATTTCGACCGGAATATCGAGCGAGTTCAGGAGGCGCTTGATGGCCTCGGCGCCCATCTCGGCATCGAACTTATCGGAGTATTTCTCGTAGGCGGCGCGGTACTCGTCTTCGGTGAGGAGCTGCTTCTTCTTAAGCGGCGTTTCACCAGGATCGGTGACGACGTAGTCCTGGAAGTAGACGACTTTTTCGATGTCGCCGGTCTTCATATCCAATAGAGCACCGAGGCGCGAGGGCAGCGCTTTGAAGAACCAGATGTGCACGATCGGGGCGGCGAGGGTGATGTTGCCCATTCGCTTGCGGCGGACGCGAGAGTGCGTGACCTTGACTCCGCATCGGTCGCAGATGATGCCTTTGTATTTCGTGCCCTTGTACTTGCCGCAGGAGCATTCCCAGTCACGTTCAGGGCCGAAAATGCGTTCGCAGAAAAGGCCGTCTTTTTCAGGACGGTAGGTTCGGTAGTTGATGGTCTCGGGCTTTTTAACTTCGCCAAAGGACCATGAACGGATGTCATTGGGGCTGGCGAGTTGGATTTTCACCGAGCCGTAGTCGTTGACGCGATCGAAGACGTTTTCTGTCATGTTATTTCTCGATTGATTCGTATGAATTCTAACTATCATGCAGACTGCGATCAGCAGGCTATTTTCTGGGCGTGTCGAATGATTTTGATCGCTCGGTTGGAAACTTGTACTGACTCAAACCATGTCGCCGGATAGAGGTAAGATTCGCCTGACTCGTCGATTATCCTGAGATTCGTTTCAAGATCACCTGGTTCAGATTTTTCCAAAAGGTAAACCTTACCGACGTGCAACTCGCTAGTAAACTCACCATTTTTGACGCAGATCACACTGATATTAGCTACGTTTGATGAGGTAATCTTCGAACGAGATGGCTTGCTCTTGTTTTGTGGTGTTCGGAGAGATGGGGTGATTTTAGTCGACATATCGTTTGATCTTGAAAAGCACCTTGCCGATTCCGTGAGCTTCGTACCAATGGACCTCGGCCTTTCGAAGCGAAGTTCTGGGCGAAGTGTCCATCAATCGTACGGTGGCAAGTCCTTTTAACTTACGCCACCGTGCGCCTGAGTGACCGAAACGCTTAGAAAGTTCTTTTCGCGTCCGTACGCCGCTTCCTGTCGCGATGACTTCTATGCTGTTGATGGGACCGACTATCTCGAACAGCACGACAGCTTCCTTCTATTGCGAGAGCACTTACGAAGATCCACTGGATCTAACTCGGCAGTTGCTTTACATCAGGTCTTCATCGACCGGCGAGCTGACGCCGTTCTTCTTCTCCAGTTGGATATTGAGTCCCAGGCCTCGGATTTCGTTGCACAGCACGTCGAAGCTGACGGGGGTGCCGGCCTCGAGTGAGTTGGTGCCCTTAACCATGCTCTCGTAAATCTTGGTACGTCCTTCGACGTCATCGGATTTGACGGTGAGCAGTTCCTGGAGGATGTAGGCCGCGCCGTAGGCCTCGAGGCCCCAGACTTCCATCTCCCCGAATCGCTGGCCGCCGGTGCGAGCCTTGCCGCCGAGCGGCTGTTGGGTGATGAGTGAGTAGGGTCCGGTGCTTCGGGCGTGGATTTTATCGTCGACCAGGTGGTGCAGCTTCATCATATATAGATAGCCGACAGTGGTCTTCTGCTCGAACGGCTCGCCGGTGCGGCCGTCAAAGAGTTGTAGCTTTCCGCCGTAGGGCATGACGACGTCGAACTCGCGATTGCCGAGCGGGATGCCCTTCTTTTCACGTTCTTTACGCTTCTCGATCGTCGACTTGTTCGCTTCTTCAACGGCGTCGAAGATTTCACCTTCGGTCGCACCGTCGAACACGGGAGTGACGGCCTGAAAGCCGAGAACTGCTGCAGCCCAGCCCAGGTGGGTTTCGAGAATCTGCCCGACATTCATACGGCTGGGCACGCCCAGCGGGTTGAGCAGAATATCGACGGGCGAACCGTCTTCGAGGAACGGCATGTCCTGCTCGGGGACGATTCGGGCGATGACGCCCTTGTTCCCGTGCCGACCAGCCATCTTATCGCCGACAGAAAGCTGGCGTTTGGTCGCGATGTAAATCTTGACCATTTCCAGGACGCCGCTGGCGAGTTCGTCCCCACGCTTCATGTGATCGACTTTGCGCGCCTTTTCCTTGCTGACTGCGATAATTCGCGGCCAGAACCTGGAATAGGTGTTCATTGCCTGATCTTTGGCTTCTTTACTGCCCTTGATCCAGTCGGTCTTGAAGGTTTCGATCTGTTCGAGCACGACGTCGGGGTTTTCGCTCTTGGCGACTTTCTGGCGGGTGCCAGGATCGACCATTTCCGTGCCCGCGACTTCGTTGATCTCGATGATCATGTCTTTGAAGATCTGGATGCTCTTAAGGTCCATCTCACGCTCGTAGCGTTCGATGTCCTTCTTAAGCACCTTCTTCTGGTCGTCGGTCATGTGCATTCGGCGGCTGAACCGCTGAGCGCCGATGACGACGCCTTCTTCGCCCGCGGGCATTTCGAGCGAGTCGTTCTTCACGTCTTCACCTGCCCGGCCGAAGATCGCATGGAGCAGCTTTTCTTCGGGCGTCAGTTCACTCTTGCTCTTGGGGCTGATTTTGCCCACGAGGATATCACCAGCACCGACGCGTGTTCCCACGCGAACGATGCCCGCCTCGTCGAGGTTATTCAGTGCCTTTTCGCTGACGTTAGGGATGTCACGCGTGAATTCTTCACGGCCCAGCTTGGTCTCGCGAATTTCGACGTCGTACGCTTCGATGTGAATCGAGGTGTAGGTGTCTTCCTTCACGAGTCGCTCGGAGATCACGATGGCATCTTCGAAGTTGTAGCCGTCGAATGTCATGAACGCGACGAGTACGTTGCGGCCCAGGGCGAGTTCGCCCTGATATGTCGCCGCACCGTCGGCCAGGATCTGGCCCTTCTTGACGCGCTGACCCTTCTTCACGATCGGCTTCTGGTTTTGACAGGTCCGCTCGTTCAGGCCTACGAATTTACGGAAGACGTATTCGTCGGCGTTGTCAATGAGAAGACGCTGGCTGTCACAGTATGTCACCAGACCCGCGCGTTCTGCGCGGACCAGTAGACCACTGTTGGCTGCAACGGGTCTTTCCAGACCAGTCGCGACCACCGGCGGGTCGGTCCGCAGGAGCGGAACGCCTTGGCGCTGCATGTTCGATCCCATCAGGGCTCGGTTCGCGTCATCGTGCTCGAGGAACGGAATGAGCGCGGCAGACACCGACACGGTCTGTTTGGGCGAGATATCGATGTACTGAACATCTCGTGAACTGACGGAGTTCAAGTCGCCTTGAACGCGGGCGAGCGTCGTGCCCTTCTTCAGCACGCCGTCGACGTCTACCGCATCGGGCGGAGCGAGGACGGCCTTCATTTCTTCGTCGGCGCGAAGGTACTTGATCTGGCCGTTGGTTTTGCTGTCTTCGACCACGCGGTAAGGCGTGATGAGGAAGCCGTATTCGTCGATGTCTGAGTAGATGGAAAGCGACGCAATCAGTCCGATGTTCGTGCCTTCAGGCGTTTCGATCGGACAGATTCGGCCGTAGTGGGAGATGTGAACGTCGCGTACTTCGAAGCCCGCGCGTTTTCGGTTCAAGCCGCCAGGCCCAAGGGCCGACAGGCGTCTTTCGTGTGTGAGCTGGCTCAATGGGTTGGTCTGATCGACCACCTGAGAGAGCTCGCCGCGACCGAAGAAGAAGTCGATCGCCGAAGAGATGCTCTTGCTGTTGACCAGCTCGGCAATCTTGGTGACCTCGTTGGGGTCTTTCAGGCTCATTCGCTCCTGGACGGTGCGTTTGAGCTTGAGGAAACCCTTACGGAGTTCTTCCTGGGCCAGTTCGTCGATGGTTCGCAGGCGTCGGTTGCCCAGGTGATCGATATCGTCGACGTACCCTTTGCCCTGCGGGTCGCGCAGCTGCATGAGGTATTTCAGCGAGTTCACGAGGTCTTCCGAGCGGAGAACCATCTCGGTTTCGGGCACGTTCTGCTCGAACTTGCGGTTCGTGCGGAATCGGCCGACGCGGCCGAGTCGATAGCGTGCTTCGTCGAAGAACTTTTCCTGGAACAGCGTCTTGGCTTTTTCGAGTTGTGGCGGGTTGCCCGGACGAAGCCGCGCGTAGATACGCATGAGGGCTTCTTCGTGGCTGTTGGCGTTATCGTCGGCGAGCGTATTGAGGACGAGATTGTCCTTCACATCGGTGATGCACGCGATGCTCTTGAGCTTCGGGGCGGCTTGGATCTTCGCGATCGCGTCGCCAAGCTGTGCCCCAGCCTTGACGAGCTCTTCGCCCGATTCCTGATCGATGATTGAGGCGGCGGCGTAGTATTGGGGCTGAAGCTGGCCGACCTTGACGTTTTCTACAGTGTAGAACTCGCGGATTATGGCTTCGTTGCCGCTGTATTTGGAATCCAAAGCGCGAAGAAACGTAGTTGCGGGAATCTTCGAGGACTGGTCGATTCGAACCGCCAGGGAGTCTTTCTTGGTGACGCCGCACTCGATCCAGCTTCCGCGCTCTGGGATGATGCGGAAGGCATGAAGCGGTCGGTCGCCTTCAGAAACTTCGACGAGGAAGTCGACGCCGGGCGAGCGGTGGAGCTGATTCACGATCACGCGCTCAGAGCCGTTGATGATGAACTCGCCGCCGCCGATCATGATCGGGATTTCGCCGAGATAAATGGCTTCTTCGATGATGTCGCTCTTGTCCTTGCGGATGAGGCGAAGCGTCACGCGGAACGGCATGCCGAAGGTCAGGCGAAGGGCGCGACATTCGTCAGTCGTGTAGCGGGCTTCGGCGAGTGAGTAGCT